>JAISZF010000246.1 GCA_031269415.1 Clostridiales bacterium | reverse complement strand
ATCGTTGTAACCATACAGATACACGCCCGGTTCGGCCAGAAAGCCGAAATAGATCACTCCGTTTGCCAATTGCCTGGGTTCAACCACTCCGACATTATAGTTTTTCCTATCCAGCATATCCTTTACTTCCTCGTTGCGAATCAAATGCCGTATAGTCGAGACATCGGCTATCGCCACGTCCGCGGTATAGCCGGTTTCGGATACCATTTCAGCGGCGTCGTATAAATCGTCTATAGGTTTAGAATTCGCGTGATCAGACCATAGCTTATCGTCGTCAACTTGGATGATGTTTTCGAGACTAAAGTCAATAAGATCGTCAACGCCTTCGCCCTTAATCGGTATTTTCCCCGTGAATAATACTTGCGCGATCATCCATTCTTCTCGTCGGGTAATAGCTTCATCAAGATATATTAGATCAGCCGCCAATAATTCGGCGGCTCTTTGGCTTGCGCTGTAACCATTGAATATTGATTCGCCCGGCAGACGAATATCTAAGTCGTCCGTTGTCAAAACACGCTTAGGGGCCACCAGCGGAGGCGTATATTGCAAAGTTTTGTATCCTTGCCGCTCCATTGCCGTACTGCCGATACGCGGTGAAACGAACGGAGCCATAGAGATACCGCCTTTTACCACATCAAAGGTCACGCTTTTCGTAGGAAACGTCCGTATTCTCCTAAAAAACGTATCCTTAAAAAATGTACGCATGGGCGGTGTTTGTTTTATTGCTTCTATCATGAACTGCGGTTCGTAAATGTTAATCATATTATTCCAATCCTCCATCAAACGCGGGTTTCTTGTATCAACAGCCCGTACGCCGTTAAAACGCCCAAAACATCATCGGCGGCTGTACCTTCGGCAAAGTTAAGCGCCCCGCGTGAGAACGCGCCTTTAACATACATCGTAGTTGTCACGTTTTCGCCGTCGCCGGCTGCAATATCGTCGCAAATGACTCCGCCTCTCATAGCGCCGCTGATATTCTCTTTACTTGCTAATTCGACGGCTCCGCTCTCATCCGCGACAACGACGTCGCCGCGCGCGAATTCCGCCGGCCCCGCAATAACAATCTCTTGCGCTATAGTCGGGTAATTGCCCAATTCCAGCAGTTTTCTGTCAACGCCGCCCAGTTCTTTTACTCCATATACTCCCACGTTAAGCCTCCTGCCTCAAATTCTTTCCGGCCGCCACAATCGTGTCCAACAGCGTTTTTCTTTGTACGGCATCGTTTCCTGTATCTGTCGGCGCGGTCGAAGCTGACACCCCATCTAAACGCTTAGAATCTTCCCTTGCGTTATTCAGATAATTCCAGCCTTTTTCCTTTTGTGACATAATCACGTCTTTTGCGAATTTCGCTCCGTCAACCGGCTCGATGAACATTGCTTTCTCACTAACTCCGCCCATACCCGGCATTGTCATATCATAGATCTCTTTAATGCGGCATCTTTCGTCTTTTACGCCATTTTCATACCCCTCGCCGTGTCCGTCCGCTTTTGCGGCTTCATAAATCTCAGGGTATTCGGACTTTAATTTTTCCAGATTCATAGCATTCTCCTTAAAACCGTTTTCTTTCGATTCAATCGTCCCCGCGCCTATCATTGCCGCAAATTGCTTCGTGTTCTTAAACTTTCGCGTATCCACGCCGACACCATTAAAATAAGCGACCTTGTCTTTACTCAAGCTCGCCTCTACCTCAATATTCTCGCTCGCGTCCGCAAAGCCCAGTTGTAAGGCCTCCTGCCCGGTCAGCCATGTCTCCGCGTCCATCATTTTCTTAATTTCATCTACTTCCAGCGTTGTTTTTGACCTGTATATTTCAATGATATTCCCCGCTAAAATGTCCAACGTATCCGCTTCTTTTTTTAATTCTTCCGATGTCATATTATCCCACACATGAATAGTTGGATTATGGATCATCCACATTGCTCCCAGAGCCGTGTAGATGGTGTCGCCCGCCATTGCCACAATGCTTGCGGCGCTTGCGCATATACCGTCTACATGCACAATTATTTTCGCGGTGTGCGCTTTTAGCAGATTCATAATCGCGACAGCCGCGAAAACGCTTCCGCCGCCGCTGTTAATGCGTACATGGAGCTTTTTCACATCAACTAAGGCATTTAGTTCGTCTTTGAATTTGTTTGGCACAACATCGTCAGGAAAATTCCAGTCACCATAATCATAGGTCACAATATCGCCGTAGATATATAACGTCGCCTCATCTGTGCCTGTGGTGCCGTTCGCGGCGTTGCTTTTAAATTCCCAAAACGGTTTACTTGTCGCTTCCGGTTTCGCTATTTTATTCTTCGCCATTGTCACCGTCGCCCCCATCATTGGGTTTTAAAATTTCATCAATCTCTTTCTTCATTCGACTCTCCTTAACCAATTGCCTGTAATTTACATTCCAATCAGTTCCAGTCAATTCAGCCGCTTCGCGCTCGCCCGTGGATACACCTATCTCAATTCGTTTTTCGGCGGCTTTCACTTCTTTAAGCGGATCGATTTGCCCCGGCGAGGGTCCGTGCCATTCCGCCTGGCTATACGCCGCCCGGATAATTGGGTCGTCAAAAAAGCCCGGCGCGTCAATACGTCCCTTGGCGACCGCTTCCGCCAAAAATTCCTCATATATCGGCTGGCAAAAGTCATTCGCCAGCCAAGTCCGACGCATACGAAACATCTTCCACGACTCAAGCAAAGCCGCGCGGCTCGCCGAGTATGACGCGCTGAAATGCTTAACGGTCAATTCATATCCTAATTCCAAAGCGCTGCCAACCTGCCGTAAGATAGAGTTTACAAAGGAGTCAAAGGCGACATTCGGGCGCGCGGGGTTCGCTTGTTCCATTTTTTCTCCCGGTAGCATATAATTAATCGCGCCGGGACCCAGTTCATAGGTGTGTTCATCGTCGGCGTCAATCTGCTCATTTTGCGAAAGAGCTTCCCCAATTGCGCTTTGAGGGGATTCGGTTTGTACGAAAATAGTGTAAAAACTGGACACCAACGCGGCTGTTAATTCGGATTTTGTATAACCGCCCAATTGATGAAGGTTTTCCATTACAGGCGCGAGCACAGGCACGCCCTGTGTTTGATTAACGCGTTCGCTCTCCATCAAATGCAGCGCATTACGCCGTCCCGTCCGATTTCCAAAGGCTTCAACACGCTTGTACTCAGCGGGATTAAAGTACATATCCCCCGGATGTTCATCGAAAATATAATATGCGGTAACTTCACCGTTTCGCACCTCGACACCCCGGCTGATATTCCGGTCGCCCAATTTGTCATATGGAGTCCCCACCCGATCAGCTTCGATCACATGTACGGTCAGGTCATACGCCGCTCCTTTTCGCTTTATAAAAGGCAGTAAAACGAAGGTATCGCCGCTTAACAATTGGCTGATGAAAGCAAGTTGCTGCAGCTCGTAGAAATTATTGACTCTAAATCTATCGCAGTTCGGAGAAGCCGCCCAATACGAAAATTCCCGCGCAACTTTGCGTTCCCATTCTTCGGCAGCGTCTTCATTCATTCTCAAAAATGCCGGATCGATCTTAGGCTTTAATACTAACCCCGAACCGACTACGTTTGTGCGTAAGGTTTTGACAGCCCCTGTCGCGATGGACGCGCCGCCCATATATAAATCTCGGGAACGCTCTATTAACAG
>JAISZF010000049.1 GCA_031269415.1 Clostridiales bacterium | reverse complement strand
AAGACGGCGCGATGGATCTTCTCCTTGCGGCGCTGGGCGATAAAGTACGGGAGGGAACGGCTCTCGCAGCCACAGGGGAGGATGAAATAGAGGGGAGGCGCTGCCGGACATTTTCGTTTGGAGCCAATACTCCGGAAAAATTTACTGCGGAAGAGCATTATGCGGTAACGGACGACGGCGAAGTCTTTGTTTTAGATATTTTGGAGAATCGATATGTCCGTTTGGAGGTAATGGCCGAGGAGGATGCGCCATGAAAAACCTTGTGTCATGGATAATCAGCGGCAAACGTTTTAACAGGTACTTCAACAAAGAAATAGACCTCCGCGTCCGGCTGTTCAACGTGCTGGTGCTGGCAAGCAGCATCTTCTGTGTCGTTATCGGAGCGGTCAACCTCGCGTCGGGGGTCGGTATTGTCAGCGGCGGGCGCGTCAGCGTCGTTTTGTGCCAACTTGTGTTCATCGGCGTATCGTTCTTTATCCTGTTCCCCTATCTGTTTTTCAATATGGGCGGCTATCATGGCGGAATCTCCGTATTCCTTGTGTACGGTGTCGGTGACAACAAATTCAACCCGGACGCACCCGTAACCCGGCAGGACTTGGCGGCGATCCTCTACCGCTACACGCGGTTTATGCATATAGACCTGCCTAAGAAAAAAGAACGCCTTCCTTTCGCGGACGACGCCAATATAGCAAGTTACGCAAGAGAAGCCCTGTACGCCATGCAGGAAGCCGGTATTATCTACGGCAAGCCGGGGGGCTTGGCTGACCCGCGCGGGCAGGCGACAAGAGCCGAAGCCGCGTCAATGCTCCACAGGTTTGTGGAAGCGATAGCGGAGTAATCTTGGAGCGCATCCATATAGCGCGCAAAACAGACAATCTTCGTCACGGCTTAATTTTATCAGATTGGAGATTAGTATGAAAACACGATCTATTATTTATATGGTTATGACGCTGTTGATTTGCGGCGCACTGACAATGGGCTGCGGCGAGGGCAATCAGCCGATCGGTGGGGAGCAAAGCGTAGCGTCTGATAATCCGGAAACGCAAATCCCTCTTAACAGAGAACAGCAAACCGACGCTCGCGGCAATGTTAACAGGAGTACCGATGTACCGGACAGTAAACAGACCGCCGCTCAGGACAGCAGACAAGCCGACGGGCCGGAAATCGACTTCAAAGACGACATAGAAGACGCGAATGGCTCCATCTATGTGGACGGCAGGGAACTGAGCGTTATATTCAATATCAGCAGAGAAGACACTCGGTATTGGGAATATTACATAGAATCGGGAGATGAGGTATTTACGCCGCTTTCAAACGATCCTCCGGGAAAGGCGTCGCAAGACACCCACTCATGGACGTTCGAAGCGGTAAACCCCGGTACCGCCGTAATGGAGTTTGTCCTGTACGAAGACGACGATACGCCCGTCGGTGAGGGCTACCGATTTGAGTTTGACGTAAGCGATGATATGCTTATCACAACCGGCGCGAATTACAGCGACATCACAAGTCAGACTGTCTACGAAGAACCCGAACCAGAAACCGCCGCGGATGATGAAATATACGCCATGCTCAGTGTGATTCTGGCGGAAGTCTATGAAACGGAAGACGTATCTTTCTCCGTGTCCCCTTATACCGTGGAAGTACTGGGTGAAGATACGGCGTACTATAGGGCGGAATGCGGCGACGGACGCCAATGCGGTTTTGTGATACTGTCAGACGGCAGTGTGTATATCAATGAAAACGAGGATACGCCGGATTTCAAAGAAATTATTTTAGGAAACATCATTATCATTGGTGAACCGATCAACGATTATTCGTTTCTGGATAATGAAACGTATTTACAGGAGATCGTCAACGATCTTTTTGAGAATCCCGGAGACGTATTATCGCCTGTTGAAAACGAGGAAGGCAATCTGATTATCGATCACCGGCAGGTCACGATTTACGGCATTGGTTATGAGTTTGACGTCGGCGCGTATATAGCTATTGACAGAACCGTGGAATATGTCTATATTGACACGAACGCGAACGGGCAATACATGCGGGTCCTGCGTTCGATCGAAGAAGGTTATTGGTACGCTGATCATGAGGTTTCGGTTTTTTCGGGATTATAGAACGAACCTGCCGTTTCCATATGAAAAGCTGTTAACGCGGGGTAAGCGGCGCATCGATCAAAAAGGCTGTACGCGAATAGCGTACAGCCTTTGATGATTGCTCTTATCAAGCTTCCCATTGGATATCAATAACGCTCACGCATTCTGGCACGGCCGCCGCGCCGCCGCCGGCCCGGCGTAGACCCGCCAATATTCCGCGAGCGTCATGGCTTTTGTGTCTCCATCAGGCGAATCGTATCGCAGATGACGGCACGGCGTTTTTTGACCGTCCACCAGAACATCAAAAAACACGCGGCCACCGCCGCACATGCCGCCGAAAGGCGGCGTCGGCAGGCCCCGCGCCAGCCTGCGGATGGACTCGTAACATAGGTCGACAGATAAATAATCCCTGTCAGCCCCTGTCAATATGTCCGCCAAAAATCGGGATTCTTTTCGCCCAAGGGCGGATTCCAGTACGCCGCCGTGCCTTTTGTTCGCGAGCGCTTCTATACCGTGCGCTCCTATTTTTTTGCATAGATAGATCAGTCGCGGAAAGTCCTCCACGTTGTCCGCACGGGCTACCCAGTTCACTATCGTCCGGAAACCAAGCGCGGAGAACATTTTTATCGCGTCAACAGCCTCATTAAAGCCTGTTCGGGACAAATTGTGGATTTCTTCGCGGCTGCCGTTTAATGATACGCAAGCTTGCGACAATCCCGCGTCTTTGAGCGCATTGCAAAGACTTTTATCCAAACCAAGACCGGATGTTGATATGACGGAAACAATTCCTTTTGCCGAAATCAGGCGTATCAGTTCGACGATACGCGGATAGCAAAGCGGCTCCCCGCCTGTTATCAAAACTCGTCTGATACCAAAGGAAGCCGCTTGCCGAACGATATTCTCACACAAATCAAAATCCATATGCCTGCCCGCCGCGGAAACACCCGCGTAACACTGCGGGCAGCCCGTACGGCATTCGTCGGTCACTTCCATATGGATAAACGACGGAACCCTCACGCGGTCGGGCACGCCGCCGCACCATGTATTCATCCTACCGTTTCCGTTTCGCCCATAAAGCCCGGATATTCGTCATAGTAGTCATAGAAATTGTAATCCACACTGAAGTCATATCCGCCCAGGTCCGCGTCAAAAGGCACCGGCGTCCCCGCTTCAAAATATCGCGTTATACCGTTCCTGTCATCAATTTCCCTCTCAGACGCGTAAAACTCAAACCATAGGCCAATGGGCTCATTGACTTGAAAATAACCGACAGCCGAATATTCCCCGTCGTCGCTTCTTTCTATATAAAGGCCGTCCAGCATACCCTCACTGAATTCACATTCGCAGGTAAACGTTCCCCTGCCGCCGTCTCCCAGATAATCTATATTATAAGAGGCGATGGCGCTTCCGTGCGGCAAACCGTTCGCGAAAGAGCCATTAATCCAATTAACGCTGCTCCCTTCTTTCATTTGCAGATATCCTTGGCCGTCCATCGTGCCGTTACGGAATTCGCCTGTGTAAAAATCGTACGCAGGGTGATCGGTATACGTATATACGCCGTATCCCTCCGGCAGACCGTCCGCTGTGCCGCCTTCGTATTCACCGTCCTGAAACACAATGGTTTGCGTCCCAATCTCTTTTATCGCGCCGTTCTTACCACCGGTATTTTCAACAGATGGAAGCAGGGTACGCGCGATAAAAAACACCGCGACAGCAGCCCCCAGCACCCCGCCTCCGGCAATAAATGGAATGAAATTCTTCTTCTTGGAATCCGTACCCTTTTCAGCGGGCGGCACGAGAGACGCGGGCGTACTAACGATGGGCGCTTCCGGCATGGGTTTATTTTCAAGCGACGCGCCGCAAATTTCGCAGAACCTCTGATTGTCCGCGTTTAAGGAACCGCAGTTTGTGCATTTCATGACTTCACCCCCACGCAAAACAGGGTATACCGAAAAAACACATCTCATGGAGTGTTTATCCCGCATACCCCCTGCCGCTTATCATTCGGCGGCGTCTTCCTCGCCGTTTCTCAGCGTCTCAGCCTGTTCAATCAAATATCGGCGGAACTCCAATTCTTCCGCGTCCTGCATGCCGATAAAGTAAAGCCGGTCAACGTCCTCGTTGTTAAATAAAAACATCTCATGCGGGTTGATAATACCTTCCGGAAACAGGCAGGCGCTGTAATCCCACAGTTCTCCCGTATCGCTTTGGCGCTGCAAACGTCCGCATATCATTACTTTTTTTGTGCCTCCGTTCAGCAAAACAACGGAGCCGATGGGTAATAAATCGTTCAATTCATCTTCCTCCTTTACGGCTTACCATCCGCTGAAAATTGTTTTGAATCCGTTGGCAATGCCGGTTCCGATGGTCTTAGCGACATTGACGACGGCTTTACCGCCCGAAACAATCGCGTCTCCCACGCTTGTCACGACGGTCTTCGCTCCTTCATATATAGCCTTGCCCGTGCCGGTAACCAATTTGCCGACGCCCGCGACAATCGCTTTCGCGTCGCCGCTGACGATTCCCTTTCCGATATCGCTAAATGAATCGACCGCGTTTTTAGCTGTGGAAATGATGGCTCCGACAGGCGCGAGCGCCGCGTTCGCCGCGCTGCCAACCGCGCTCACCGCGTCGCCGACAGCTCCGCCTGTGACCTTATCTAATTTTTCCGCCCAATTTCCCACACCGATCCCAACTTCAAAGCCCGCGCCCACACCCAGAGCCGCGCCCGCTTTGAATTTCAATTGGCCGTCCTCGAAGCCGGCGCTCACCTCCGCGCCGGCCGCGCCAGTGTAACCGGTCAACTTCCCAGAAACCTTTACGGGGCCAAGATCCGCCGAACCCGAAATCTCACCCTTAGCCGCTGCCGCCATTGCGCCAGCGGAAGCCATTGCCCTGCCCGATGCCGGATCAAACGCCAAATAAGCTCCCGCCTCAGCTGACGCAACTTTACCGACGGCCTTGGCGGCGGCGGAATATCCGTCTTTATTGACCGCGGCGCTTGCGACGCCTTTGGCCGACGCTGCTTCCACACCAACACTCGCTATCACTTTAGGCGTTACTTTTCCGTCGCGCATGAGCGAAGCATCCGCCGAAGCATGACCAGACACGGCGCCGACCATTGCCTCCGCGCTGAGATCAACATTGTCAGTATGATAAGAAGCGCCCGCTTTCGCGCCTGTCACTGAAAACCCCGCGTTAGCGTTTACGCCGATATTGCCCTTCGCCGGATCAAATTCCGCTTTATACCCGGCGCCGGCCTTAATCTCGCCTAACGCGGCGGTGGTTGACGTAACGGTATTACCATCAACATTCACGTTGGTTCCGCCGAGACCCGTCAAAGTGAAATCGGCGCCCTCAGCGGCGCTTGCGCTTGGAATCCCCAGTTTATTGGCGGCGTACTTTACGCCCGACCCTAAACCCGCGCCAACGGCGGTCACGCCCAAACCGACGCCTACCTGCGCCGCTTTGCCGATGTACGCGTCTTTATTATCTTTCACGTACTGGACCGCTTTATCCGATAGAGCCGTTAATTTTTGGCCTACTTTATCAAACGTGCCTACAGGTTTCGCGGGTGTTCCGGTATTGACAGCGGTTTCTCTGTGCGCGCCGATTTGAATGTCGGATCTTGGTTTGGCCGCCGTTTCCCTATGCGAGCCGATCTTTATATCTGTTTTGGGCTTGGCAGCTCCGCGGTTGCCGGTTGAAACCGTTGGGTTCGTGATTTCAGCCGTATTCATACCTGTTATCCGGCTTGGCTTTCCCGGAATCGGATCCTCTTTCTGATCCTCTTTCGCGCTTTCTTTGAATTTACTCGCGGCGGCGTTTCGGCGCTCCGTACTATTCGGTGAATCCGGAACATCAGCCGCGCTTGTCGGACTCTTGGCACCTGCGCCGACCGGGCTCGCCGCGTTTTTAACCCCGGCGGCGACAGTTCCCGCGACAGCGCCCATCGCGGCCGCGTCCGCCACATTTTTAGCTTCTGCCGAGGCCAGAGCGACGGAACTTTCCGTCGTCAATATACCGGCGTCCTGCAATGACTTCACGATATTCATCAGTATTTTATACATGTCGTCCAGCTCAGGGCCGATACTGTTCCGCGCTTTCACGGATTTATCCAGCTTTGCCGCGGCGGAGGATAACGCGCTGGCGTCTCGTTCAACATTCTTGGATATCAGCAGGAAATCGGAGGAAATTTCACGCGTTTTTCTGGTATCCGCTCTAATTGTAGCCATTCCATCCCTCCTTAACGTTAAGCGGGCCGCCGCGGACAGGCGCGGCAACCCGGCTTGTTTTCGTAATCTATGATGGATATACTTCCTTGGCCGTATTTTTTACGCGTGCCGCGACGGTTTTCGTTCTGACTGCGACCGCCTTCAGTTCTTCCGCTAAAGACAGCATTGCCTCCGACAGATAAGTAAACGACTCCCCTTGCCAATTATGCGACAGATTATTGATAACACCGACCAGATCGTCTCCGCTTCTGGTTAATGTTGTGTTGAGCGCCCCGATCTCGTCCGCGGCGGAATTTATAATAGCGCGTTTAGACTCGTTTTGAGCGCGATCAACCCTTTCCGCGCCGCCGGCCACGGCTTTAGGAAGTCTTTGCCGAGGTCACGGTCTGTGCTTCGTTAAGGCTCTTATTTTCAGCTTCCGCGAAGCCCTTGGACGCCTCGTCCAAAAACAGGCTGTACCGTCCGATGGTATCGTAGATACCTTTCAATTCCTCGCCGATTTCGAGATAGCGTTTGTTGAAAGCTTCGCTGGCCGAGCCTTCCCACGCGGGTTTGATCCTGTCAACTTCCTGCCGGATCTCGGTTTCTAGGGCTTGAATGCTGGCGGATATACCCTTGATGGAATTTGCTTTTTCCTGCAAAGCGGCGGATGTTACCCTTATTTCAGCCATGTTACCCTCCCTATTTTTTACTCCTGATAGACGTCTTGGCCTTGTCAGCCAAGGCTCTGTCAACATCAGAATAATTCTTAACGGAATTTGTTACGCCTTGAATAAACTTGTTCAGCAGAGTGACCATCTCGTTTAAGGTATTCTTGTACTCATTTAAGTCCGCGTTGAACGCGTCGCTGGTTTCACCCTTCCAACTGACAGAAAGGTTTTCCACCTCGCTGTAAAGCTTGGATGTCTCTGTTGTGAAGAGCTGCGCCTTGTCCTGAATCACGCCCGCGGACTTAGTTACCTCCTCGGGCTTGATCATGAAAGAACTATCCGCCATATCATCTTCTCCTTGCTGAAAATTTAGGTTTTAAGGAGCCTATATCCTCTTAACGCAATCTATTATATAATCCGCGTTCGTCCGCAAACAGTGGCCGAAAGTCACCATATTCGATCCGAATATTGATTTAGCGAGTCAATCTGGGTATAATAAACTGGGTATAATAAAGGATGACGTGGGGCGAATTTAATGTATTTAACTCAAATCATGGGAAATACAAGACACGGAGGCCGCTTGCCACAAGCGGAATTTTGACATAATGTCAAAAAAAAAGTCCATATTGGTGATTGACGACGACGTCTCGCTGCTAAAAACAGCCGAGGAATTATTGGATATTTACGAAGTCAGCCTGGCAAAATCAGGCGGTGACGCGCTGAAACTTTTGAAGGGCGGCTTTCTGCCGGACGTTATCTTATTGGACGTGTCCATGCCGGGCATGGATGGGTTTGAGACGCTGAAACGCATACGGAATACGGAAATCGCTAAAGAAGTCCCCGTGATTTTCCTCACGGGACTGGAACAGACGGATACGGAGCTTCGCTGCCTTGAATCGGGCGCGGCCGATTTCGTTCGCAAACCCATCAACAGGGACGTTCTGCTGGCAAGGATCAGCGCGCGTTTAATCAGCGGGGAACAACTGCGCCAACTGCGTACCCTGCAAACGCATAAACTGAGGCTTCAAATCGATCCCGACAAATACGAGAGACTCACGCGGACGCTGACCGGCACGGAGCGTAAAGTGATTTCCCTAATGGCGGCGGGCTGCGCCAACGCCGAGATTGCGCGGGAACTCCACTATTCTTATTACTATGTAAAGAAATTGGCGGCTATTATTTTAGACAAACTGGATCTCGAAAACCGAGGGGCTTTGCGCAAAGCGTTTGCCCCGGATGATAATCCAAAAAATAGTATATAATAGGCATAGAGCCTTAACGCGGATGCCGTAAGAAAAGTATAGGCGACCGCACCCGGTCGCCTATAAATTAAAATCACCGCGCTTTTTTTGCCGCGCTTAATGCCGCGGGCAATGCTATATCGCTGATCGCTTGTTCTCAGTTACTCTTCCCTGAACACCGCTCACAGGAGTAATTCCATGCTTTTTCAGTATAGGTTCAGTTTGCGCCTTGATATACGATACTAATTCCGACGGTGACATATCTTTTGTTTCCTCATAGAGCGACACGCGAATCATATTTAGTTCTTTTTCAATCATGTTCGGCTTCTTCTTCATTGTCCAACACCTCCATAGGCGTACAGATTATTACACGTTTGTAGCCTTCACGTAAATTGACAAGCGCGGTCATTTCCTTTGTATTTAACTTATTTATATGCTGAAAGTTAAACGACAACACACAATCAAGGCCATTTGTGGACGCACTCGCGATATGCGTACCATCAAACCTGTATTTTGCGGGGACAATACCCTCGCGAATATACAAGTCGGCAAGGCGATTTGTTTTGGCATGAGCGGAACATTAAGAATACTACACAGATAGGAATTCATCGCTTTTTGAGCATATTATTCCTCTGGAAAAGCGTCACAGTATTCTTGCGCGGCTTGGCTGATTTCTTTAACCGACATTCCAATGAATAGATTTTTTTCACGCCATTTTGTATAATCGAAAGATTGTCGTCGTAAAATTAGCGTAATAAACCGTTCTGTGTCAAGAATACCCAATTTCTCGGATAAGTGTGTTATTCCCGCGTCCAGAAGGAGAATATCATCCATTTTTTGTCACCTTCCTAATAAATACTCACAAATTGTAATGGATTGCAAAGCATTATTTTGTCATTTTTGTATTTCAAAAGTCTTTTGTCAACAGAAATAAAATAATCACAACTTGCATATATGGCACGCGACATGAAGAGCATCATATGGCTTTACTCCTGTGTGTGTTATTTGTTCAGCCAAAACTTCTATTTCGGAATTTTTATTAATAAACTCTACGCTCAATTTGCGCCATTTAGCGATTTCCTTTTGTTTTAGCGGGTCAGGATTACGGCTAATCTCGAATTTCAGAATATATGACCAAACCAAATCTACCTATATCTTGTGATTGGTCGTCGTATGGTCTGTTAAAACAGCAGTTATCAAGATATACTTTTACGTTTGCCAAAATCGCCACCTCGCACCAGAAAGTAGTTAGATAATCAGTATTGATAATTAGTACCGTTATGAAAAACATAGGAAAACATAGGAACCCTATATTCTTCTTTAAAGTTCAACCTGATTAAGCA
>JAISZF010000190.1 GCA_031269415.1 Clostridiales bacterium | reverse complement strand
AATGTCTTTACAAACACAGGCGATGTACTGTCTGTCTGATGACGCTCTGATATGATCTTATCAAAGTAATCGGATATCTCGTTGATGTCCTCGGTCTGGTTCTCGTCAAGCTTATCCAGATTCAATTTCTTTGTTAACTCATTAATTGAAAGCTTTTGCTTCCTTTCATTATTCGATTCAATCGTGATCCTTGCCTCATCCGGCTCGTCGGCGGGATTCGCCATATTGCCTCGCGGATAGTCCAAGGGAATAAAAAATTGCCGGTTCTGGCGGATAATCCGATAGAAATCCTCCATAAGCCTTTCAAAAACGCCGCGATTATCTTCAACCGACTCTATTTTGTCAATATCTGTGCGCTGCAACCCTGCCTTGATACTGTCGTAGGCGCCCAGATCCTGCAACGCCCGCGACAGCGACTCCAACGAGGAACGTTCTCCGCCGTTTTCGGAAGCTATTAATAGAAAACAGTTTTTATCCTTCAACACATCCGCGTATTCAGGCAGCGAAAGATGTTCCAAAAATACCGTAAACGGCGCCGGGGTAAGCGGCAGCCTGGAAACAGACGCAAAGACAACCCCTGACGAACCGCGTATATCCTTAATGATCGCGGAAACCCGATCATTGGCTTTACCGTCAAAATATGGGATCTCGTTTGAACGTAAATCGATCTCCTTAACCGTAAGCCCAAGTTCGATCAGAACATCCATACCAATCTTTATTACGCGATCCAAACCCGGGCAGATGTCGGCCGGAGTGTTGTAAAGCAGTGTAATTTTCATATAATCGCCGCGGTTCCCCTTTTGATGTAAAGTCGTCATATCAACGGCGGAAGCTCGGGATCATTAATCCAGGCGTTAAAGAACTCGCCGAGATCCGAGCCTGAAACATCCTCCGCCGTCTGTATCAGGTCATTCGGATACGCGATACGAAATGTGAACCTTCTGTTGTATTCAACCAAAAATGAGTCAAAATCCGTTTTACCGATCTTTTTATACAAACTGTAGAACAGCAGTTTGCCGCGCAGATAGTGTATATTGTAGTAATCCGCCCAACTCTTGAATTCACCCAGACCGCTGTTCAGGGTATTGGGGGTTATTTGAGAAATAACGGACTCCAAATCGGCATACTCGGCTTGCATTTTTTCATCCAATTCAGAGCCATTCTGGAGAAAACCCTCTTGTACAAAACTGTCCAGCCCTTCGTCCATCCACGCGTTATCAATTTGATTATTGCCTATAATGTTATAAAACCATTGGTGCCCTATTTCATGCGTTACAGACTCGAAATCATCCGACTCAGCCAGATACTCGGAATCAATGAATATCACCCCCGGATACTCCATACCGCCTTTATTGAACAGATTGGTCTCTGCTATAGTAAGCTGAGAATAAGGATACGAGCCAATCCGACCGCTGAAGTACTCCAAACCGCGCGAGGCCAGATCCAGCAATTCCGCCTTACGGGCGCTATTTGAGAAGGTGTAGAGACTTATCTCAACATTAGAGGGCGACATAACGCTTTCGACGGTATATCTCCGGCTAAGGGCGAACGCGAAACCGCGGGCAAGCTTCGAAGTGAATTCCGTGGTCTTTTTACCGTCCTGTTCAATCGTCATCGGGATGCCGGGGCCGGCGACCGTATATTCCCACGGCGCGGTAATGCTGACAGAGAAATTGGCGGCTCTCCGGAAAAATGGATCGCCGGCCGGATAGCAGGGATCCGTGTGCCACCCTTCGTCGTCGTACACCGCCAGTGTAGGCAGGAAATTGCCGAACCACATGCTTTCCTCGTCGGCGCCGGTTCGATGATTCATTAACGGAATTTTCGCTTCCAGCTCCATTTTCAGCTCTGTCCATTCGTTGGGAGGAACGGGCTCGGGCAAGTCCACACTTAGCACGGTATCCGTCAGTTCGAAATCGACTCTTTCCCCGTCCACAAAAACATTACTGAATTCAATATATCCGTAATTTACGCCGTCGGGATAAACCTTGTCCATAAATTCTTTAAATACAGGCTGCACTTTCGCGCCTTCCGAAAAAGCGTTCAGAGAGGCGTTAATAAAAATTCTGTCCAGATCCCGGTCAGTCGTGTTTATTATCTTGATCCTTTCAACGCCCGTTACCAGGCGTTCCGAAGGCTGTATCTCAAGTTTGACCGTATATTCGCTGTATTGCGGCGAAACGGCGGGTGTCGGCGACGCCGGGTATCCGTCGGATGTTTCAACAGGCGCGGGCTGTGGTTCGGGCGGTTTTACAGATGAGCATCCCGCGATCAATACGCACCACAGCCAGCCAATACAAGCCGGCTTTACTAAGTACGATATTTTTATCAGCAATCACCTGCCTTTTGCCTTTTTCCGCACACAGTATATCATATAATAAGCGGATCTCCAATAGATTTACAAGAAAATTAAGATATAGTATACTTAGCTAACGAAGTGTATTTCAGGAGGCGTGTATGAAAAGGATTATCCTGACAGGAGGCGGCACTGCCGGGCATGTTACGCCGAATTTAGCGATCGCGCCGCTTTTGCGCGATTCGGGCTATGAGCTTTTTTACATAGGAAGTAAAAAAGGCATAGAGAAAACGCTGGCGGAGAAGGCCGAAATTCCTTACACCGGTATATCTTGCGGCAAGCTGCGCCGGTATTTCAACCTAAAAAACGTGACAGATATCTTCCGTGTGGTGAAGGGTTTAGGCGGCGCGTTTGCCGTGATCACGCGCCTGCGGCCAGGGCTGGTATTTTCCAAAGGCGGATTTGTCGCGGTTCCGGTTGTAATCGCCGCTAAGACGCTGGGGGTCAAGGTAATCATACACGAGTCGGATATGACGCCGGGTTTGGCAAACAGGCTGTCATTGCCGTTTGCCGACAGAGTATGCGTCTGCTTCCCCGAAACAATAAATCACGTGCCCTCCGGCAAAGGCATCCTGACCGGCACTCCTATCCGATCGGAGCTATATCAGGGCAGCGTAGCGGAAGCCCGGAAGATCTGCGGCTTCCATGACAGTAAGCCAGTCCTGCTGGTTATGGGAGGCAGCCAGGGGTCCGTGGCGATAAACGACTGTTTGCGAAGTATTCTCCCAAGGCTGATAAAGAGTTTCAACGTGATCCATCTATGCGGCGTGAATAACAGGCGTGAGGATCTGGCTGTACGCGGTTATTTGCAGTTTGAGTATGTGTCGCGGGAGCTGCCTCATCTGCTGGCGTACGCGGAGATAATTGTGTCGCGTGCCGGGGCTAACTCTATCAGCGAATTCCTTGCGCTGCGCAAGCCCAATCTCCTGATACCGCTGCCGCTTACCGCGAGCCGAGGCGATCAGATATTAAACGCGAAATCCTATGAGGAGCGGGGGTTCAGCCTGGTATTAAACGAAGATGACATGAATGCCGAAACATTGATGGCTAAGATCAATGAATTGTACGCGAACCGGAGAAAATATACGCGAAAGATGGCTGAAAGCCCTATTGCCGACGGTACAAAGGATGTTCTTAAAGTCATAGAGGAGGTGTACGGTGGGGATAAGAAGCATAAATAAAATGGTTTTGCCGGCTGAACTGAGGTCGATTCTGCTGTCCGACGATATTGAGATCATTACTCCGGAAACCCGTGAGGAATTGATGGAGCTGGCCTTGGGAGGGCCGGATAACGAGACGTTTGACGTGAATTTCGAGGTGAAAGGCAAAGGGCTGGTACGCGAGGCGTATGTGGCGAGATGCAAGAACGGCGTTGTGATTAACTTTGACGATATGAACATGCGCCGCCGCGATCCGGACGCTATGGTTATCGCGGATGATCTGCCCACGGATAAGGTAACTCACACCGAGCGGTTCGGCGTCCCGTTCGATCAGATCAGATTAGAGACATTCGAGTGGCTGAAATCCCAAAAGGCGCTGATCTGTATGCCGTTTCTGGCCGGTAATGACGAAATGGGGCTTGGCTACGCCTCTTTGCTGGTCGCGCCTGCCAACGCGGCGTTCTTCGCGGTCATGCTGGCTGATCTGCAGGGATTCCTGCCCAAAAAGAAGATCCCTAATTTCTACAGACCGCGCGCCGTGGTCTATTTAGCCCCTCCGTTCCGACATATTTATTACGAGGGTAAACAAGTAGTCGTTCATAACCGTTTATATGAAATGCATGAAGTTTTCGCCTACAACCTGTACCCCGGGCCGAGCGCCAAGAAAGGAATCTACAGCGTGCTGCTGAATATGGGGGAGCAGGAGGGCTGGATAACCCTTCACGCCTCCACGGTGAAGATTATAACGCCTTACGAACTGACCGTCACCATAATGCACGAGGGCGCCAGCGGCGGCGGGAAAAGCGAAATGAACGAACAGTTTCACAGGCAGCGTGACGGACGGCTTTTACTGGGTACAAATATCGTAACGGGCGAGAAGATCCTGCTTACGATGATGGACGCCTGCGAACTGAAGCCGGTTACCGACGATATGGCTCTGTGCCACCCTTCACTCCAGCGCTCCGGCAATAAACTGGTGGTCGCGGACGCCGAGGATGGCTGGTTTTTGCGCGTTAACCATATTACACAATACGGCACCGAGCCGGAACTCGAAAAACAGACAATACACCCCGGTCAGCCGCTGATATTCCTGAATATGGACGGCACGCCGGGGTCCACCTGCCTGATATGGGAGCCTGTTATGGACGCCCCGGGCAAACCGTGTCCTAACCCGCGCCTGATTATGCCCCGGCATTTGTTCAACGGAGTCGAGGAAGGCGCGGTGGAGGTGGATGTGCGGAGTTTCGGTATACGGACACCGCCCACCACGCGCGAGAACCCGGGCTACGGCATCGTGGGTATGATGCATGTACTGCCGCCGGCTTTGGCGTGGCTATGGCGATTGGTCGCGCCGCGAGGCCACGCCAACCCCAGCATAATGGACAGCGACGGTATGCAGAGTGAAGGCGTGGGTTCATACTGGCCGTTCGCCACCGGTAAAATGGTTGATCAGGCAAACCTGCTGCTGGAACAGATTATGCGTACGCTGTCCACACGCTATCTGCTGATTCCCAACCAGCATATAGGGGCTTATTACGTCGGTTTCGCCGGACAGTGGGCGACGCGTGAGTTTATCGCAAGGCGCGGCGGCGTGCGATTCAAGCGGGAGGCGCTGACCGAATCGCGGTGCCCGCTGCTGGGATACGCGCTGCAATCCATGAGGATCGACGGCACACAGATACCAAAGGCCTTCCTGCAAGTAGACCAACAGCCGGAAGTCGGCATCGAGGGATATGACGCCGGCGCGGAGATACTGACCGCCTTCTTTAAGCAGGAGGTAAAAAAATTCCTGACCCCGGAATTGCTGCCGCTTGGGCGGCGAATTATAGACACATGCCTGAACAACGGAGGTATATCCGACTATTTTACACTGATTCCGAAACTCTGAGGAGATTATGAGAGAAGAGATCACTGAAAGACGGCGGAAAACTCGGACTCCCGGTTTATCCGCCAAGCTGATGTTTACGTTATTGTTAGTACTGTTCTGCGCCGTAATTATTTCGGGGAACGACCGCAAAAACCAAATTGACATATACCGCCAGGTCAAACTGGCGATTGTCGGCGACCTGATGAGCCATGACGAGCAACTGGCCGCGGCGCTGAATAATCAGACCGGGGAATACGATTTTAATTACGCGTTCAGGGAAGTGTCTCAATATCTTCAAAGCGCGGATCTGACCATAGGCAACCTTGAAACGGTACTCGCCGGCGCCGAGACCGGATACTCCGGCTATCCCAGGTTTAACAGCCCCGACGCCTACGCGGCGGCCATAGCGGCGGCGGGGTTCGATTTGCTTACCACAGCCAACAACCACTCAAACGACAGAAACGAACCGGGTATATTCCGTACCCTCGAAATCCTGGATCAATACGGCATAGGTCATATAGGTACATACAATTCAGCCGAGGCGCGGGAAGAAATAAAATTAGTTACCATTAACAGCGTCAGTTTCGCGTTCCTGTCGTATTCATACGGCACAAACGGCATACCTTTGGTTCAGGGGCACGAATGGTCCGTTAACCCGCTGGACAAGGATTTGATCTATAATGACATTCAGCGCGCTAAAGATTTAGGCCCCGATTTTATAATCGTTCTGCCGCATATGGGAGACGAGTACGCGGAAGAGCCATCCGAGCGGTATAAAGAGTGGGTGCGGTTT
>JAISZF010000188.1 GCA_031269415.1 Clostridiales bacterium | reverse complement strand
CTAAAATATCGGAGCTTTCCGTTGTTATAACGGATTTCTCCAATTCGCTAAGGATCAGTTTCTGTTGCGCTACCAGTATCTTTATATTATCAATGGATTCCAAGCCGACACCTCCTGTATCTCTATTTTAGCACATATTCCCTCGTATATCCATGAACGTGAACAATTAAAAATGTTAAACGGACTATATTTTTTGCACTGCCCGCATATCTTTATACTATGAAATCAATGAATATCAGGGGGAGTAGTTTGCCTTGGGAAAGCGTGAGAAAGTGAAACGGGAAATCACGGAAGCCTTGGCCCTGCCCAAGGAGATTGTGCTGAATCTGCCGCTTATTACATTATATGGGAATGAGGAGCTGAATCTGGAGAACTACAAAGGCGTTGTGGAGTATACGGACGAACGGATACGAATAAGTACCAGCAGGGGTATATTAAAAATAGAGGGGCGGAATTTGCTGCTCAAACAGGTTACATCGGAAAACATCTCCGTGACCGGGGGAATTGTGAGAGTTGAGTTCATGTGACGGGGTGGGGCGCTGATGTTTTTATGGCTGTGGCAAATCCTGAAGGGATATGTTAGGATAGATGTCACAGGGTTTTCCGTTGAGCGGTTTATCAATATGGCCGCGCACAAGGGAATTTATCTGTGGGATGTTACATATACGCCTTCCGGCGTAAGTATGAACGTTTCCGTAAAAGGGTTTAAGCAGTTACGGGAATGCGCGCGCAAAACAAAATGCAAATTCAGAATACGGAGTAAAAACGGAGTTCCGTTTATTTTCTATAAATACCGGAAACGAAAGATCCTGTTGGGCGGCATCCTGTTTTCTGTTGTTTTTATTTACCTGCTGTCTAGTTTTGTCTGGCTGATTGACATAAAGGGCAACGACCGGGTGAAGAGAGAGCAATTACTTGCCTTTTGCGCAAATGAGGGCTTGCGTATCGGCGCGTTTAAATATAAAATTAATAATAAACAGTTAAAAACTAATTTAATGAATAATTTTCACGATATTTCATGGCTGGACATTCACATTAAAGGCACGCGCGCGGTCATTCAATTAACGGAAACCATACCCGCGCCACAGGTGATTGACAAAACGACCCCATGTAATATCGTCGCGGCGAAAGACGGTCTTATAACCAGTATTGTGACGGGCGCGGGCAAGCCCATGGTTAAGCGTGACGACGTGGTGCGCGCGGGCGATATTCTGGTAAGCGGCGAGTTTACGACGGAGGGTGACAACGGTTCCGTCACTAAGCGGGTACACGCCTATTCGGAAGTCTGGGCAAAGATGTATAATGAGATAAACTTTGAGGTGCCTCTGACATATGACGAAAAGACGTATACCGGCAATAGCAAAAAAATGTTTTCCGTTCAGATTTTTGGACATAATTACGATCTCTTTCATACTGACTCCGGTTACGCCAATTATATCCGCGGCGCGCGGCATACCCAGCTCAACTTCGGCGAGGATTACCCTCTGCCGATAATCTGGACGGCATACACCTACCGCGAGTTTCAACCCGAGGCCCGAACCCGCACTGTGGAGGAAGCAAGGGAGCTGGCCGAGAAAATGGTAAACGCGCGTATAATACGGGAGTTTGATTTTGCCGCTGATATAATAGATAAAAGCATAGCGCTGCAGGAAACGCCGGATAGGTTGATCGTAAAAGCTCTCATAACCACCAACGAACGAATTGACAAAGAAGCGCCTATTTCAGAACAGCCGCGGGAAATAACGGACAGTCTGGAAACTTGACATTGGGGGCGGCCGCCCGCCCCTAAAAATATACGAAAGGAGCCGCCTATTGGAGCCTGTCAGACAAATTGAGATGCCCAACGGCATCATCGGCAATGTATTCGGGAAATTAGACGAGAACATACGCAAGATTGAAAGCGCCTTTTCGGTTAACATTGTAAACCGTGGGGATAATATAGTTATTATGGGAAAAACCGGTGCGGATAAAGCGGAGGCGGTTATAAGAAAGCTCATGGCTTTGGCCCTAAAAGGGGAACAGATCAAAGAACAGCAGGTCAATTACTTAATCGCCTCGCTGGAAGACGAGGGGTTTCATGAGATAGAGAAACTGGCGGACGATACCATCTGCATGACCATTTCCGGCAGAATGGTAAAACCCAAGACCATCGGGCAGAAGAACTATGTGGATAAGATACGTAAAAACACTGTCGTCTTAGCTGTCGGTCCGGCGGGGACCGGCAAGACGTATCTGGCTATGGCTATGGCTATCACGGCGTTCCGCAACAATAACGTGAACAGGATTATTCTGACGCGCCCGGCGATAGAGGCGGGCGAGAAGCTGGGGTTTCTGCCGGGGGATCTCCAGCAGAAGGTCGATCCGTACTTAAGGCCGCTTTACGACGCCTTGAACGACATCATGGGCGCGGAGTCTTTTCAAAAGAATTTGGAGAAGAATTTGATCGAGGTGGCCCCGCTGGCTTATATGCGCGGCCGCACGCTGGACAATTCCTTCATTGTTCTGGATGAGGCGCAGAACACCACTCCGGAGCAGATGAAGATGTTCCTCACGCGTATCGGGTTTAACTCCAAAGCGGTTATAACCGGCGATATTACACAAATAGACCTGCCCGACGGCAAAAAGTCCGGTTTGAAAGAAGCCGTCAAGATCTTGGAGGGTATAGAAGACATCGGCATAAGCATGCTTTCGGCGAAGGATGTGGTAAGGCATCCGCTGGTGCAGAGGATTATCAACGCGTACGAAAAATACTCCGCCAAGGAAGCGTACAGGAAAAACCGGATCCTGTTACACAAACGTCAGGGCGGCGGGAAATCCAGACATAATGAATAATCCCTGAGCACAAGGAGGTGATTTAATGCCGAAACAGAAAAGGAGCGAAAATTTCTTCCTCAACCTAGCTCTGTTAGTCATAGCGTTCGCCATAACGGCATTCTGTACGGCGACCGGCGCGTATACCCAGTATGGATACAGCCTGAAAGCGGGCGACGTATCGGATAGACGGTTTAAAGCTACCCGGAATGTTGAGAACACAATCGCGACTGAAAGGAATCGCTTGGAAGCGGAAAAGGCCGCGATAGACATGAAACCCGTGCTTAAAAGGGATACCAGTATTGATGAACAGATAATCAATAATGTTTCGGATCTATTTGTAAAACTGGACTCAATACGAGATGTTTATCTATCGGAGCTGGAAGAAGAGGCCGAAGCGGAACGTGAGGCCGCCGAGAACAACGCCGCGCCGGAAACCGTGGAACCGTCCGCGCCCGCGGAGACGGACAACCTCTTGTTCGAGATCAGTGAAAATAAGGAGCGGACAATCATTGGAGTTTCAGCGGGCGCGAACGATCCGCTTATGCCGCTTACGGCGATGGAGCAGCTCGATAAACTGCAACTGACTCTTTCCGACGCGCAAAGCCGATTATTGCTCAATATGGACGACGAGCACTATGAAACACTCAAACAGGCGACACTGCAATCACTAAAGGACGTTCTGGAAATGGGCGTCCAAGAGGTGGACGCTAAGAGCCTGCTGAACATACAGGACGCGCTGTCTGAAATAGATATCACAAGCGATATGAGGAATATCGGCTATCAGATCGCGTCGTCTTTCCTGATGCCCAACTATGTGGTGAACGAAGCGGTCACCGCCGCGGCCAGGCAGGAAATCGCCTCGCACTACACGGTCGTTGAGCTTAAGCAGGGCCAGACAATTGTGGACGAGGGCCAGATTATTTCGGCGGAGGCGTACGCGCTGCTTGAAACGCTGGGTTATATATCGGACGGACTTCAAAATACTATAATTCCCGTGATTGCCGCTATTGTTCTGGAAGCTATCCTGTTTATACTGTGTTTTGTTTATATGCGGATATTCTGCGAGAAATTGTTCAGGCATAAGAAAGAAGCCGCTCTGCTGTTTACTGTTTACGTGGTTATAATAATCGCCGTGCGTCTGCTCATAAACGTGCCGTATCAGTTCCTTCCCATACTGATCTTCACCATGCTCGCGGCTATGCTGATTGATCTGCGCCTCAGCATTGTTCTAAATATCTTCGTTACAATAGCCGCTATGCTGATCTATAACGGAGGCATTGAGTTTTTTGTGTTCTTTGCCTCGGCGGGGCTGGCCATATCGCTACTGTCCAAATACAGCACTGAACGCAATCAGGTTTTTATCGTGGGTATCCTGGCGGCGGCCTTGAATTTCGCGCTGATGTTTCTGATTTCGTTCTTTTTTCAGCGCACCTATTCGCAAAATGTTCTTATCAGCGCCGGATACGCGGCGGGCAACGGCATATTCGCGGTTATCGTCTGCTTAGGCAGTCTGCCGTTTTGGGAGGCTTTCTTCGGGGTTATTACCAATATTAAACTGCTTGACCTGACAAACCTCAATAACACGCTGCTGCGCAGACTGATAATAGAAGCTCCGGGCACGTATCACCACAGTTTGGTAGTGGCTAATCTGGCGGAAACCGCCGCGTATGAGATCGGCGCGGACGCGAACCTCGTTCGCGTGGGCGGCTATTACCATGATATCGGTAAGATGAGGAACGCGCATTTTTTCGCGGAGAATCAGAACCTAGCGGCTGATAATCCCCATAACGGGCTGACGCCGCTAGAGAGCGTCAATATTATCGTGGATCATGTCCGGTACGGCATAGAACTCGCCGATAAATATAAGCTGCCGCAAGCCGTTAAGGATTTTATTGTGCAGCACCATGGAACCACGATTATTCAATACTTCTACTGCAAGGCCAAGGACGCCTGCCCGGAGGGCGAAGAGGTGAATGAAAGTGATTTCCGTTATCCGTATATCATACCGCAGAGCAAAGAAACAGCTATCTTAATGATGGCCGACACAATAGAGGCGGCTATAAGATCCGTGAAAAAGGGTTTTAAGGATTTTAATGAAATAGAAATTGATATAAAACGCCTGATAAAGGCTAAACTGGACGACGGGCAGCTCTTAGACTCCGGCTTGACCATAAAGGATTTGGATCTGATCACCAAAGCGTTTTTGAGGGTATTTAAGGGCATGTATCACGAGCGGATCGAATACCCCAAATTGGACGCGCGGGAGATCCCATCTTCGCCGGCGACAGGCGAGGCCTCGACCGCCTGATGGCTAAGGTGTATTTTTCAAATGAGACTGATTGTGACATGACAGAATATGAGCCTGTTCTGGAGGGTATTATTGAGGAAAGCCTGAAGCTGGCGGCGGGGTTTAACCGCGCGGCGGAAATAAGCGTGACGTTCACGGACGCCGAGGCTATCCGCGGGTTAAACCTTCGATACAGGCATATAGACAGCGGTACGGATGTCCTCTCGTTCCCGATGTACGGCTCGTGGCGGGAATGGCCGGATACGGGACAAGCCGCCATAGGTGATATTGTGATTTCCGTGGAGCGGGCGGCGGATCAGGCGGAGGAGTACGGTCACAGTTTCGCGCGTGAACTCGGCTTCCTGACCGCCCACAGCATGCTGCATTTAATGGGGTACGATCATATTACCCCTGAAGGAGAGGAAGAGATGTGCGGCTTACAGGAGAAAATTCTCATAAAGGCGGGCCTGCCGCGATGAAAAACCCTAATCTGCCGCGCAGTTTTAAATACGCTTTATCGGGAATAGTGGAAACCCTTAAGAACGAACGCAATTTCAAGATACATTTATACGCCGCCGTTTGCGCTTTGGGTTTGGCCATATGGCTGAAGATAAGCGTTATTGAGTTTATTTGCGTATCTATCTCAATCGCGATGGTATTATCCGCGGAATTGATAAATACGGCTATTGAATCCGTTGTGGATCTATTCGCGGGGGAAGAGATTCATCCATTGGCAAAGGCCGCCAAAGACGCGGCGGCCGGCGCGGTACTTATTACAGCCGTTAACGCGGCTGCCGTGGGGGCGGCGGTATTTTTAAAGAGACTGATTAATATCATCATGTGAGCTTGGAGAGATAACATGCGTAAACGCGCGCCGCTGATAATATTGACATTATATCTGTGTACGGCGTGCTCGTCGGCGAGATACATCGAACATTCCGAAGAACCGCGGAATGTTCAGGAACGATCCGCCGACGACACCGGGTCAAAGCCGGCCAGTACTTTTGTTCCGGTTAAGGCAAAGGACATACCAGCCTTTACCGACCCTTTGACCGGTTTAAACACTAATGAATCCGTTGTTAACAGCCGGCCGGTCGCGGTTGTAATCAACAATCACCACAAGGCCCTTCCGCAGAGCGGCATCGGCCAGGCCGCCATCTGCTATGAGGTTTTGGCTGAAGGAAATATTACGCGCATCATAGCGATCTTCCATGATTTTGACACACAGAAGATCGGGCCCGTCAGAAGCGCGCGTCATTATTTTCTGGATTTCGCCATGGATTATGACGCGATCTTCGTCCACCACGGGGGCAGCCCGCAGGCTTATGACGCGTTGGAAGAAACCGGCATCGCCGCTTTGGATGGGATGAAGCTTTCGGAAACATTCTGGAGGGATCCTGAACGCGCCAATGTTCCGGGCATGTTTGAACACAGTTCGTATACGGGTGAGGAGCTTATCAGGCAGGCTCGGGAGAGATTTGAGTTCCGTCCGGAAATGCGCGAGGGGTTGAATGCTGGGTTTTTATTCTACGATGAGCAGACTGTTCCCGCGGAATCCGCAGGGGCCGCGTTCATTTCCGTCGCGTTCGCCCAGGGGTATGAGTCGTCTTTCGAGTATCTGGACGGCCTATACTATATATCCACAGACGGGAAGCCGCGGATCGACGCGGAAACAAATGAGCGCCTGTCTGTCGAGAATCTACTCATTCAATACGCTCCTGTGAAGGTTATAGCGGGGGATACCGCGGGCCGCAGGGATGTGGATGTGGTAGGCGAAGGCGAGGGGCTGTTTATCACAAACGGCGGCAGCGTGCCTTTGATATGGAAAAAAGACTCGCATGAAACGCCTACGCGCTGGTATAACAAAGACGGAAGCGATCTGTATTTCAACAGAGGGAAGACTTGGATCTGTGTTGTTTCGCCGGATACGGCGGTTAGTATTGAATAGTAATTTACGAGGGGGATTTAATATGAAAGCGTTTATGGTTAAGGACTTTCTGCTGAACAGCGAAACCGCGAAAACGCTGTTTCACGAATACGCGGCTTCTATGCCTGTTATCGACTACCATTGCCATGTGAGCCCGGAAGAGATCGCGAAGGATCGCCGTTTTGAGAATATAACGCAAGCCTGGCTGGGCGGAGATCATTATAAGTGGCGGTTGATGCGCGCTAACGGCGAGACCGAGGAAAGGGTTACGGGCAGCGCCTCCGACTATGAAAAATTTGCGGCATTCGCCAGAACTCTGCCAAAGGCCATAGGCAACCCGGTTTACCACTGGGCGCATTTGGAGCTGCGGAGATACTTCGGCTGCGATCTGGTGCTGTCGCCGGACACCGCTGAGGAGATTTGGAATATCTGCAATGAAAAGCTGGCTAACTCCGATATGTCCGTGCGCGGTATTATCACGCGGTCTGACGTGAAAGCCATAGCCACGACCGACGACCCGGCGGATTCCCTTGAATGGCATAAGGTTATCGCTTCAGACGCGGATTTCAAAACAAAGGTTGTGCCCGCGTTCCGGCCTGATAAAGCCATAAATATTGAAAAGCCGGATTTCAGGGCTTATCTGGAAAAGTTGGGCGCTTCCGCTGATATTGAGATAAGGGTTTTGGACGATCTGTTTGCCGCGCTGGAAAAGAGGCTGGATTATTTTGACGCGCTGGGCTGCCGCGCCTCTGATCACGGGCTGGACTACATACCTTACGCCGAAGGGAACACGGACGCCATCTTTAAGAAGGCGCTGAACGGGGAAACGTTGAGCGGGGATGAAATTGAGGCGTATAAAACGGCTTTGCTTGTCTTTCTGGGCGAACAGTACTCGAAGCGCGGCTGGGTTATGCAACTGCATTTCAGCGCGACGCGAAATCTGAACAGCGGTTATCTAAAAAAATTGGGACCCGACACGGGGTTTGACGCGATAGGCGGCGGAGAGAACGGCTGCTGTCTGGCGGCGCTGCTGGATAGGCTGGAACGGGACGACGCGCTGCCTAAGACTATACTCTATTCATTGAACCCCAATGACGACGCGATTCTGCAGTCAATAGCGGGGTGTTTTCCGAAAAGCGGTATCGTAAACCGCGTGCAGCACGGCAGCGCTTGGTGGTTCAACGACACAAAACAGGGTATGGAAAGCCAGATAACCAGTCTGGCCAGCCGGGGGCTGCTGGGCGGATTTCTGGGCATGCTTACGGACTCCCGCAGTTTCATGTCCTACACGAGGCATGAGTACTTCCGCCGCATCCTGTGCAATCTCTTCGGCGATTGGGTGGAAAACGGCGAGTATCCGTATGACATCAAGGCTTTGTCCGGGTTGGTTCAGGATATCAGCTATAATAATACCGCCGCGTTTTTTGGTTTTTAGTATTGACTTGCTTCTGAGGTACCCCGCAAGCTGGGCGTAAGCTTTTTCATGCGCCGTGTCGCCATACCACAGTTTGAGTTCCACGATGAACTGATATACCGCCATGTTTTTTGGATTTTAATAAAGGGGGTCGCAATCATGATCAAACCAGTAAACGAAACGGTACAAAAGCTAAAAAGACCCGTTAAAATAACGCAATTCGGTGAGGGGAACTTCCTGCGCGCTTTTGTTGATTATATGATCGACATAGCGAACGAAATGGGCGTATTCGACGGCTCCGTGCGCGTTGTTAAGCCCATAGCGCGCGGAAGCCTGGAAGCTCTGCGATCGCAGGACTGCGTGTACACGGTTCTGCTGCGCGGTGTGCGGGACGGGGAGGTTTCCGTCGAAAGACGAGTCGTAACCTGCGTGGACGGGTGTGTAGACGCTTATGAGGAATACGAAGATTACGCGGATCTCGCGAAGTCGCCGAATCTCCGTTTCATTGTGTCCAACACGACCGAATCCGGTATTGTGTATGACGACGGCGACGATATTTCACTTAAACCGCCAAGGACATATCCGGGTAAGCTGACGAAATTTCTGTACGAGCGATTTACGGCTTTCGACGGCGCCGCGGATAAGGGACTCATTATTCTGCCGGTGGAATTGATCGAGAAAAATGGCGCGAAACTGTTGGAGTACTGCCTGAAGCTGGCGGAGCTATGGAACTTGCCGGAGCGTTTTATCTCATGGCTGAAAAACGACAACGTCTTCTGCGGCACGCTGGTGGATCGCATTGTTACTGGGTATCCGCAAGACGAGGCGGAAGCCCTGGAAAGAGAGTTCGGATACACGGATAAGCTGCTGGATACGGGCGAGCCGTTCGCGCTGTGGGTTATTGAGTGCGAAACGCCGGAGGCTGTCGCGGCCGAATTCCCGTTAGACAAAGCGGGGCTGCCTGTCATATTCACAAAGGACTTACAGCCATACCGCGAGCGCAAGGTGCGTATACTCAACGGGGCGCATACATCGTCCGTGCTGGCCGCGTATCTCGCGGGGCAGAGGACTGTCGGCGGGATGATGAATGACAAGACAACACGCGTCTTCCTGGAAAAAGCCTTGTATGAGGATCTCGTTCCCATGGTTCCGCTGCCGGAAGACGAGGTGCGGCGGTTTGCAGCCTCCGTTCTGGATCGCTTTGAGAATCCTTATATTAAACACAATATCCTTTCGATCGCCCTCAATTCCGTTTCAAAATTCAAGTCGCGCGTTCTGCCCACAATAGTGGAAACGTGGGAACAAAAGGGGCGCTTGACGGAAACGCTGTGCTTTTCATTCGCCGCGCTGATTCGTTTTTATATGGGCGGCGGCGATTATGATATAATGGACGACGCGCCGGTACTGGAATTCTTTGCGGGGAACGCCTCGCTGCCGCCGGAACGGCTGACAGACGCGTTTTTAGCCCGAGAGGATTTCTGGGGACGGGATTTGACGAAAATACCGGGGCTGGCCGCGTCAGTGGCGGCAAAACTGAAAGACATACTGGATATCGGCATGAAAGCGGCTATGGAGAATTTTTTGTATGAATCTTTTACAAATTAAACCGGGCGATAATGTGGCGGTCGCGCTTGAACCTGTTCAAGCGGGCGGACGTTCCGTAAATTTTGGTCACAAGATCGCGCTGAAAGATATTCCCGCCGGAACTGAGGTAATAAAATACGGGTACCCTATCGGCCGAGCGTCCGCGGATATTAAAGCCGGGGAATGGGTGCATACGCATAATGTTATAACCGGGTTGAGCGAACGCCGGGGTTATGAGTACGCGCCCGCGTTCGTTCAGCCGGCGGCGCGCCCCCCCGGTACTTTTATGGGTTTTAAGCGGACAAGCGGCAAAACCGGCATACGGAACGAAATCTGGATTATACCGACGGTGGGATGCGTTAATGATATTGGGCGTATCGTCGCCCGAAGAGCCAGTGGGCTGGCGACCGGCGGGGTCGAGGGCGTTTATTGCTTCCCTCATCCCTACGGCTGTTCACAAATGGGTGAGGATCAGGACAATACCATTAAGGCGTTACGCGGCTTGATCAAGCATCCAAACGCGGGCGGCGCGCTGGTGCTTGGGCTGGGATGCGAGAATTGTAATATAACGATCTTGAAAGCGGACTTAGGGGATATAGATGAAAACCGCGTAAAATTCCTGAACTGTCAGGACGAGACGGACGAAGTTGAAGCCGCGCTGGCGCTGATGCGCGAATTGATTTCGACTGTCGGGCGGGACGTCCGCGAGCCTGTTCCCACTGCCGAGTTGGTTGTGGGTTTGAAATGCGGAGGCAGCGACGGTTTTTCCGGCGTTACGGCGAATCCGCTGGTCGGCGCGTTTTCCGACCGTCTGATCGCGGAAGGCGGTTCCGCGATACTTACTGAAGTGCCAGAGATGTTCGGCGCGGAAACCATATTAATGAATCGCTGTAAAAATGAAGCGGTTTTTCGGAAAACCGTTGCGTTAATCGAGAATTTTAAAGAGTATTACGAACGCCACGGCCAGCCTGTTTTTGAAAACCCGTCGCCGGGAAATAAGGCGGGCGGCATTACCACTCTGGAGGATAAAGCCCTGGGGTGTACGCAGAAGGCCGGAACGGCGGTTGTGACCGACGTGCTGCCATACGGCGGGCCGATTAAAGAAAAGGGGCTGAATCTGCTACAGTCGCCGGGCAATGATCTGGTGGCGTCAACAGCGCTGGCCGTAAGCGGAGCGCATCTGATCCTGTTTACCACCGGCAGGGGGACGCCGTTCGGCGCGCCCGTGCCGACTGTTAAGATCTCAAGTAATACCCCGCTGTACGAGAAAAAACGCAATTGGATAGATTTTGACGCCGGCCCGCTGGTTTCGGGAGAATCGATGGAAACGCTGGCTCATCGGCTTTATGAATATGTGCTTAGGCTTGCCGGCGGCGAGGTATTGACTAAGACTGAGGAGAACGGCATACGGGAAATCGCTGTTTTTAAGAATGGGGTCACGTTGTGAATCCCCCAACCCGTTACAGATAACGAATCGGGATCACGCGGTCATTGTCCTTCAGGGTAATAAAAAGCGGAAAAGAACTTGATTTTACAGACTTTGAGGATTTTCCGCGATTCAAAAGCAAAAAAAAGTCTAAAACATCGTTTTATCACGATACGGAAAAATTAAAAGTATATGGGGGCACTTCCTCATGTTAACCCATAATAAGATCGTTAACGCTGTAGAACGAGCGGCAAGTGAGTTTTCATTGACAAAAGCATCGTATTTTGGTTCTTACGCGGAAGGGCGCGCCACAGAAGAAAGCGACCTTGATTTGATGGTTGAATTTACGGAGCCTGCCGTATCAATTCTTACCATCATAAGGCTAAAGCATTTCCTGGAGGATGAGCTTAAAAAGCCGATAGACGTTATTCACGCGCCGATTCCTCAAGGGGCAATCATCGAAATCGGCAGGACGGTGGAAATCCTATGAATAACAGGGATAGAATCATTCTGCTTAAAATCATTGATGAAGCATCAGCGTTGGCACAAATGCTGGATGGTGTCGATGAATCGGCTTTCCTTGCCAACGACGAAAAAATGCGAGCGGTTTGTATGACGCTGATTAACATTGGCGAGTTGGTAAAGAACATTACTGTAGAATCCCGTCAGGAATATAGACAGATTCCCTGGAAAGACATGGCGGGACTTCACGATGTGACCGCTCACGGATATTTCACGCTAAGGATGTCTGATATCTGGATATTTGCGGCGCAAGAACTGCCTATGTACGCAGCGCAAATAAGGGCGATAGTAAATTAATGCATAAAAAACTTATCGAAGTAGCGTTGCCGCTGGAAGCGATAAACGCGGAATCCGCACGGGAGAAGTCTATCCGGCACGAGCATCCGTCCACGCTGCACTTGTGGTGGGCGCGGCGGCCTTTGGCGGCGGCGCGGGCGGTCATCACGCCAAGGCGCTCGCCTATCGCCTGTTCCAGATAGCGGGGCGCAAAGGCTGGTCAGCGGAAGCCTACGCCTACAACTCCCTCGCCTGTCAAACGAAACCGTTCTGATGGAAGCTATCCGCGCAGGGTTGAATTCCACGGAGTATTTCGCCTTTGTGTCCGCGTTTGACGGCACTCGCTATATTGACCTGAAGTTCAACCAGGACGTCGGATTGATTGAGCGTTCCGGCTATCTGGTCAAAGTCTCCGTCGCTCAGAAGCAGCGTCGGACGCTGCGAGTGCGGAGTTCGGGGTTTGAGGAGTAATGATACGCGGTATGGCTTTGGTGATGATGCTGAGACCGAGTTTTCGCGCTACAACAATTTTGAATATAATTTGTGGAGAGTAGTGCAATGGCGGAAAATTATCCTATCACATTCGAAAGCGCCCCGATAATGTCTAACGAATTGATCGACGGCGTTATCTATAACATGTCCGCTGGAACGCCCAGTCACGCGAGCGTTATCGGAAATATGTATTTTTTACTGCGCCGCTTTTTTGACGGTAAACCATGTATGCCGTTTACCAGTGAATTAGACGTTATCCTTGACGACAAGAATCGCTTTAGGCCGGATATTTCAGTTGTCTGTGACAAAAGCAAATTTACCACCCAGGGTTACGCTGGAGCGCCCGCGCTTGTCGCCGAAGTTTTATCGCCAAGCACCGCTAAATTTGATAAGGGAAGAAAGTTTCTTACGTATCAGCGTTTCGGCGTAAAAGAGTATTGGATTGTCAATGTTGATTCCGAAAGCGTCGAGCAGTATGTCCTGACGGACGGAAAGTTCAAATTAAAAGCTATCCACATACATTTTGACCATATCGCTGAAGCGTACGCGCAAAACTCCGGGGAAATAAATTTTTCAACCGAATTTAGCTCAGCGGCGTTTGACGGCTTAAGCATAAACCTGACTGATGTTTTTTCATTCGGGTTTACTTCATCATAATCGACGCCCTGCTGGAGCCGGATCCTATAATAAGGATGATTGGATGATTGTTTCTTGACATGCTTTATCCGCTGATATAAAATAATCATATAGGCGATCCTAGCTCAGCGGATAGAGCGTTCGGCTCCGAACCGAAAGGTCGGGGGTTCAATTCCCCCGGATCGCGGGAAAAGCTCGTAAACTCAACATTTGCGGGCTTTTGCTATTTCTGGCTGATATGGGCTGTCGACGCGGTCAAACTAGCGCGGGCAGCGGGGATAATGTGTGGGATCCGCAATGATACATGTCATGATCAAGCCGGCCAGCGGCTTATGCAATATGCGCTGCGCCTACTGCTTTTATACGGACACAACTCAAAAACGCCTTACTCCCAGCTATGGGATCATGCGGGAGGAAACCTTGCGCGCCGTTTTGCGAAAAGTCCTCGCGGCGGCGAACAGGAGTTGCGTCGTCGCGTTTCAAGGCGGCGAGCCAACCCTTGCCGGGCTGCCTTTTTTCAGGACGGCGGCGGACTCCGCGAGAGAGTTAAATGTGAACAATTGCCGGATATCCTTTGCCCTGCAAACCAACGGTCTATTATTGGATGATGAGTGGTGCGCGTTTTTAGCGGAAAACCAATTTCTGGTTGGCGTTTCTCTGGACGGCGTCAAGGCCATGC
>JAISZF010000136.1 GCA_031269415.1 Clostridiales bacterium | reverse complement strand
ATAGCCGCAGCACGTCTTTTGATTTCAAGCTTGTACCTCCCCGTACTTCACCTGCCATTATTATAGCAGATTCTGGAGAAAATACAAGCTTTATTAAAAAATATATTATAATTATTATGATTATAATGCTTTTATGCACCATATTTGTATACACTCACAGCGCGTCCCCATAAACGTCCTCCAGCGTAATCTGCCGCCGTTGGCGTAAAAAAGGCGTCCAATATGGACGCCTTTGTAAACGATTTTCCTTCTCTAATAATAATAACTATGGCCGCCGATAGTAAACGCGTATTGGCGGTTTTTTGAGATCCAATTTGTTGTGGCAATCTTCGGGTTCATGAAGAAAAGCGTTTCAGGAGCGTTATTGCGCCCTTCCAACGCCTCCAGCGCCGCCATGAAACTGGAGGCGGACGGCTCGTTATACACGGAACCGTTAGCTGTCGGCGTAAATTGAACGCCGTGTTTCTTATCAAATATAACGCCTTTAATAGTCGCCGGATATTTCCCGCTGTCACGGCGGTTGATGATTACGCTGGCCACGCCCAGCTTGGAGGCGTATGTTTCGCCCTGAGCCTCGGCTTCCACAATCTTAGCCAGCCAGTTAAGATCTTCCTCGGAATATCCGTTATAGGAAGGCAGCAGCGCCAACGCGGCCTGTTCGGATATATAGCCGCCGTCGGTATTCATTATAATCAAATTCAGCTTATTGACACATGTGGTTTGCGCGTCAAACATGTCCGCGAAAAAACTCACAGGCGCCATCATTGTATCATTGACAATCTCACCCTTGCATGTCTTAAGGGCACCGTCGCGTGAGACCAGCGCGGTTCTGCTGTCACTGTCCCAGGAAACGTTTGCGCCTAAGGTTTCCGATACATAACGCAGCGGCAGCAGAATCCCATTTTTCGATTCCACCGGTTGTACGTTAGGGTGAATATATTGTCCGTTCAATACAATTCTGTGCGCGGGCGCCGTGACTTCCTGGGCGTAAGTTATATCCCCGACATGAACAAACACAATAAACAAAGCGATGAGTATGACGCTAACTGCCTTTCTTAGACCTGGTAAAATAAAATCAACTCCTTGGATATATTAGAATTTTGGAGGCGTGCAGCGGCATAGAGTTAGTTTTACCAAAATTTATTAATATATGCAAAGAGGGGGAAATATCAAGCCGAGTTTAATGGAAATTGCTATTCGCCCCGCGCATTTTCACAGGCTTTCAGCGTAAGAGGAATTCTGTTCAGAACATCCGAAGCGGAAACACCGTAGTTCGATAATTCAGCGCCCGCCGACTCGCCGGCTTTTCCGTGAATATAGGCGCCAAGCATTGCCGCGGCGTACGGATCCAGCCCCTGCGCCATAAGACCGGCGATTACGCCCGTTAATACGTCCCCGGAACCGGCCTTCGCCAAGGCGGGGCTGCCGGTTGTATTGACATAGTTACGGCCATCCGGACTCGCGACAATAGTCCTTGCGTCTTTCAGCAGAACGACCGCACCGAATTCGCGGGCGAATTCAGCGGCGGCGCCGATTGTATCCGCCAGAATATCTTTGACGGGAAGTCCCGTCAGTCGGCTCATTTCACCAGGATGCGGGGTAACGACGCATGGAGCTTTAAGCTTTTTGAGGATACTCACATCTTCCGAAACCGCGTTCAGGGCGTCCGCGTCCAACACAATCGGGGCTTGGACGGTTTCAATCAGCTTGAATACAAACTCGCTAACCCGCGGCGAGCGCCCTATGCCGGGTCCCGCGTATACCGCATCGGCCTGGTTAAGCTCATCGGCTATGGACTCCAGACTTTCTCGGCAGTAATAACCGCCGCTTTCCGGAAGTATACGAGTAACGGCTTCTCTGAGACTGTAATGCAGTACCCGCGCCACAGGTGGGATCACGCAGACGCATACATACCCGGCGCCGGCCTTATACGCGGCGGCGGCGGACAAAACAGCCGCTCCGGGCATGCTCTCGGATCCGGCGAAAGCGTATACACGACCGAACGTCCCTTTGTTGGAACGTCTGGGCCTGGACGGAAGCAATTCCGCCGCCTCATTATCCGTCAGCGCGCAAGTTTCAATCCCCATGCCAGAAACCGATATGTCTGGCAGGGAAATATCCGCAATCTCGACCCTGCCCGCGTACTCCGCCCCGGGGTAAATCATAATGCCGATCTTTGGAAAGCCCAATGTTACGGTTAGATCCGCTCTAACCGCCGTACCCAAAACCGCCCCGGTATCCGCGATTATACCGGAGGGAATGTCAACCGCTATGACATATGGAGCGTAACTATTGACCATGTCTATAATACGCTCATAGCCGCCCTCAATACGTCTGTTAAGCCCCGCTCCGAATAACGCGTCCACAGCCAAATCGCAGGATTCCAATGTCTCCCGAAGGTTTATCGAGTCGGCTCCGGTAATTGGCAGACCCATGCTTTCAGCGATTTTAAGATTGATTAATGCGTCCCCGCGTATCGTGCTGGGATCCACGGCCAGGATAATACGTACATCAACGCCCTTTAGCCGTAAATGCCTGGCCAACGCAAAGCCGTCGCCGCCGTTTCCGCCGCCGCCCGCCAGGATTATGACCTTTGGTTTTACTATCCCTTTGATGTACGCCAGGCAGTATTCAGAGAGCCGAATAGCGGCGTTTTCCATCATCAATAGGGTTGGCAGCCCGATCTTCTCCGCGACCGCGGCTTCTATACGGCGCATCTGTTCGCCTGATACTACTTTCATCACTCACAGCCCCTCGGTTTCAGCGACCGCAAACGCGATCGCGCTCTCTCTGGTATGGGAAATACTGATATGAATAACCGCCTGTTTTAAGTCGCATACATCTTTGAAAGCCCCATGTGGAAGCACAATGGGTTTGCCCAAATCGTCGCGCGTAATTTCAACATCACACGGCCAAAAGTCCCTGAAACCAACGCCCATGGCTTTTACCGCGGCTTCTTTCGCGGCAAACAGCCCTGCGGCGGTTTCAAGGGGCTTATCGGCGCAATAAGCGAGTTCCCGATCAGTATATACTTTTGCGCGGAATCGCGGATTTCGCGTACCCTTTGTAATTCTCGCGGTTTCGCATATATCCGTTCCTATACCAATAATCATGGCTTGAATTCCTGATCCAGAATATTGACGACCTCGCGGCCCACCAACCGGTGCAGCAGTTGATATGTCCGCGCGGCTTCTTCCTCGCACGCTATCTGTTCGGCAGTCATACGCTGCACCTCCGCGCGCAGACGCTCGATCTCCGGGGCTAACGCTATTAGACGGGCCTGACTGTCGCGCATACTGAAATAGATAACAGAAACCGTTTCAGCCAGCAGTTCGCGGTTGGCTTCTTCCATCTCGCCGGGCAGATTATCCGCCCTCCTGCCCAAGGCGTCCAGTTCCGTATTGATATCATGTACAGCTATTTTGAAGATCTCCGTGGCTTTCGCGGCTTCGAGATCATTACGCTCATGAACGTCCCCGGCCAGTTTCCGTATCTGGCTCAAGCATTCCCTTTTCTTATTCGTGAGGGCTTGTTCGGTTTCAGCCAGCCGCGCGTTTTCCTTCATTAAATCCTTTATCTTTGTTTCAAGGGAGATAATCTTTTCTGATTTACGGTTTCGGAACTGTTCCTGCCAAAGTGGATCCAATATCAGCAAAGGGGCATTAATACTCTCGAATATTATCGGATCAATTCGGGATTGTCTGCCTGAATTCCGTTTCTTCATACACATCCGCCTTTGTGAACGGCGCGGATTACATCTGCCTGTAAACCAGCGCGCCCAGCGCCATGCCAAAAATGCTGGCAATGTTTATATTGATTTTTATACCCAAAACCAGGTGAATTATTCCGAGTTCCAGGGATACCGGCTGATCCATGCCGAATTCCTTGCCGTAGTTCAGCCATGTGAACAGAGGATACTGCCCCAGGTAATACCCGATAAACCCTCCGACCACCATTCCCGCCAAGAACAGGAGAAACAGGTTTAAAGCGTTCCCGCGGTCTTTCAAAAACAATCCCCCCCTTGTTTTATCTTCAGAAATCCGAGCTTATTCAGATGTAAACATGTTATTCTGGTCTATCTGCCAGATATCGTCCACTTTAATAAAATTCATTCTCATCTTAACGGTGTACAGGTTTTCATAATCAGCCGTCTGTTCCACGGAATCGAACTCTATATAACCCGAGCCGTCGCCCGCGTCCACAAACGTGCCGTCTTTGAGATTGGGGAACACAATGTTGGCCTGATCCCGGCGCGTGCGAATGTCCAAGGTGGTCAGATCTTTCTCAAATTCCGCTTTAAAGTCCGCCTTAGCCACCTGTCTGGATTTAAAATAATATAGGTTGTACTCGCCTTCCCATAGCCCCTCGATCCCGCATTCAATAAATACCTGGGCCACGTCGATCGCGGACGCGCCTTTAAATAGCGAGATATCGAAGTTGAAATCCTTGGAATAGCTGTTAAACAGAGCTTGCTGCGAATCGGTAAGCGTAAATCTTGTTCTGGTGTCGCCAAAGGGATTTTCGTATTCGCCGGTCGGAAACACAACCGGTTCCTGATGGACGTCGTCTTCCGCGATTGGAGTCTCAGGCGCGGAGGATGTGGTCGCTTCGGGGGGGAGATCATTTCCGTTTCCGCCGCACGCGCTTAGAAACAATAAGATACAAACCGATATTAAAAATTGCCTCACTTGCAGTTCCTCCCTTTAAGTAAATAATAAATTTTGAATACTCCGTATATGGTTAACTGATAATAACATCATTGGAAAGCTTCGTCAATTATTCCGGCAAACGATACACGCCTGTCTTTATTTTGCATAGGATGGTAATAGATAGAGAAGGGAGGCAATCTATGAAAATAACGGACGCTCTGTTAACACTGGGCGCCAGCCACGGCCGAACCGGCAAAGCTATTAACCCAAAGGGTATTGTGGTGCATTACGTGGCTAATCCTGGCAGTTCCGCCATGTCTAACCGCAATTATTTTGAGAAAGGCTCTAATGGAAGAGGCGTTTCATCTCACTATATTGTCGGACTTCAGGGCGAGGTAATCAGGTGTATACCGGAAACCGAAGTCGCGATGCACGCTGGCGCGGCTTACAGCAGCGCCTATCTGGAGCAGGCTAAAATAAACAACAGTATATACTACGGTATTGAAACCTGCCATCCGAACGCGGACGGCAAGTTCTCGGAGATTACAAATTTAAGCCTTACCGAGCTGTGCGCGGATATGTGCCTACGCCATGGCTTTGATCCGCATAAGAGACTGTTCACGCATAATGAGGTTACCGGAAAGCTATGTCCGCTTTACTTCGTGAAAAATCCCGAAGCGTGGGCAAAGTTCAAAGACGACGTGCAGAATATAATCAGCAGAACCACCTTGCCGTCGGGGTATGTTAATCTGTGCGTGGACAATAAGATTTACGAGTTGGAAACTGTTAATATCAGCGGCAGGTTTTATTCCACGTTAGATCACGCCGCGAAGATCTTAGGCGGCGGCAGAATGGTCAGTATCCGCGATCTGTTGGAAGCCAACGATTACACCGTGACATGGAACGAAGCGTTGCAGCGGATAACGGCTGTTAAGAATAACAGCAAAATCTTCAGCCAGATGGACGCGTATTTTTGAGTGTTTTGTTGGCCGGATATTAAACAAGCCCTCCTTTCATGGAGGGCTTGTTGGGTAATTAAAGCTTAAATCGCTCATAAAAGCCGTGTATGCCCGGAAAAGGCTGTACGCGGCTTTTTTCACGCATTATCCGCGGCGGCGAATATAGTGAGCATTAACTCGGCGTAGTCGAGCAGTTTATACTCCTGCATCCGCCCGGACAAATTCTTACTTGCTTGCGGTATTATC
>JAISZF010000109.1 GCA_031269415.1 Clostridiales bacterium | reverse complement strand
GTAACACCAACACCAACCGCAACACCAACAGCGACCGCGACGCCGGTTCCAACAGTTGAGCCGCTGCCACAGCCAAACGCGCCGACCGGCTCGCCTGTGAATAAGTACGGCGCCATACGCGTGGGTGATTCCGGAGATATACGCACATTATTGGACGAAGCGGGTAATCCGCTGCAGCTTAAAGGCATGAGCACATTCGGCCTGCAATGGGGCGACGGCGAGTGGATCCTCACGGACAGCGCGTTCGACAGCCTGGCTGATTATATGGGCGTGGATGTCGTGCGGCTGGCCATGTATGTCAGCGAAACGGGTTACGCCGATCATCCGGCTGAACTGCTTGAAAAGATCGAAAAGGGAATTCAACTGGGTTCCGAACGCGGGTTGTATGTGATTGTGGATTGGCATATGCTCAACCCCGGCGATCCGACTAATCCGATATACCTGGACGCGGGGAAGGATCTGCCGGAATACGCTTCTATCAGGGCGGAGCATCCCGAATATAGCGGCCCGCAGCTCTTCTTCGCGTATCTGTCGCGTAAGTACGGGCAGTGGTCCAACTTGATCTTTGAGGACGCCAACGAGCCGAACGGTCTGGGCGGCGAGGATGAAGCGGCGGATGTATGGAAGGAAAAGCTTCTGCCTTATCATCAGGCTGTTGTGGATACTATTCGGGCGTATGATTCGGACGGCACGGATAATATCATCCTGTGCGGTTCCGACAACTGGAGCCAGTTTGTCGACTCCGCCGTTGATAATCCCGTTCAGGATGAAAACGGCCAGATTATGTATAGCGTGCATTTCTACACCGGTACGCATGATGTCTCTGAAGACGATCCGGAAACCCCGGAAGATGAAAGCAACTGGCTGAAAGGCAAGATAACAAACGCGGTCAACGGCGGCTTGGCGGTGTTCGCTTCCGAATGGGGAACCAGTGAGGCGAGCGGCGATCACGGTCCATATATCGACAACGCGGAGGTATGGCTGAAGTTCCTGGAGGATAACAATATAAGCTGGTGCAACTGGTCGCTGGCGCGCAAGCTGGAGAGTTCTTCGGCGACCCTGCCTACGACGCCTAATGACCAGATCTGGACGGACGACGACCTGACCGTATCCGGCAGATATGTCCGCGCGAAGATACGCGGGGAAGAAATCCCGATATACGAGGGCGTGACAGCCGTTGTGTACGACTTTAGCGAAGGCGTGGGGATTCCCGTGCTTAACGACGGTAATGTAAACAGCGGTATTGTTATCGCCGCGGATTCGATAAACGGGAGTGAGGCCGCCCGGATTTCGGGTGTGAATACATACGGCGTATGGGATAACCGTATCCAGTTTTCATCGGTAAAATATCTATATGGCATATACCAAAACCTCAGCTTTGACGTGTATTTATCACGGTCGGCGCTGGATGTCACCGGACAAAGCGACACTGTTTTCAGTGTGAAGCCTGTTTTTCAATATGCCATAAACGGCGGCTCGGAAATGAATTGGTGGAATGACGCCATACCGGAGGTCGGATTATCCGGGGATGAGTTTTCATCTGTCGAGGGTACTGACTTAGTGAAAGCGACGGTGGTCATGCCTATAAGTCCGCTGTCCCCGCAACCGAAGGATACGCTGGAACATTTGATCCTGCTGGTTTCATTGGGCGGTCTGTCCGAAGGCGCGGATATTTATCTTGATAACCTCGCTTTTACCAGCGACGCCAATAACGGCGACATTAAGTATCAGCCCGCTATACCGGACGAACCCGGAACGTTCATAAAGCTTCCCTTTGACTTCGAGTCCGGCCAGCGGGAGGGCTGGGCTAAGGAAGGCACATCCGCGGTGGAGAATACGCAGATAAGTATAGCGGAAGCGGAGACACAGGCGTTGATGTTCCCGGTCAGCTTTAACACCGCGAATAACGAATGGGAGGACGGCGCGCGGCTGAGTTCCACGATCAACCTATCGTATGAGGACAGCGTGGATGTGAAATCCGTTTCACTGGATCTCTTTATCGAGCAAGGCAAGATGACCACCGGCGAATTGACGCTGAACGTGTGCCCCATTCCAAACGGGGACGGCTATTGGTATCAGGCGGGCAGCTATTCCTTCGACGAGTCCGTCGGGACGCCGTTTACAACCGCGGGCGGCGTCGCTCTGGTTAAGTATCAAATCAGCGTGCCGCTCTCGGAAGACGGCTCCTATCCGTTTACCGTCGGCATACGAAATCTGGTGCTGGCTTTGCAAAGCAGCGGTTCCGATTATGTCGGGAATATATATTACGATAATATCAACTTGGATAAATAACACAGAGGCGCGGACATGGAAAACGAGGGTAATCACCCTCGTTTTCCGCTGTTTCAGGCGTTGATGAAGCGGTTGATATCCTCCATCTTAATACCCGGATGCAGAGCGATATTAATGCCGTTGGCGATGATATTAGCCAGCCTTTCAATTACCGCGTCCACTTCCTTGGGCGTAACGAACATATTGCCCGCGTACGGATTCAGTATCTCGGCGATAAGATGGTATTTCTCCTCATTGGCGAGGCTGCCCAGCATATTGAAGAACTCCGAGCCTTGCGGCGCTTGTTCCGCCATTGCCGCGAGCATGCGATCCATGGTGTCGTTGACCAGAGTGGCCGCGTCCACCACGGTCGGCACGCCGATGGCGATAACCGGCACGCCCAGCGCCTGCTCGCTTAACGACATGCGTTTGTTGCCTACGCCCGCGCCGGGGTTTATGCCTGTGTCTGAGATTTGTATCGTGCTGTTTACGCGGTTTGTCCGGCGAGCAGCCAGCGCGTCTATGGCTATAATCAGATCGGGCTTTATTTTCTCGGCCACGCCCTTTATAATCTCACCGGTTTCTATCCCTGTAAGGCCCATCACACCCGGGGAAAGGGCGCTTACCGGGCGTACGCGGCCTTCCAGTTCCTTCGGCAGGTTGCCCGAAAGGTGCCGAGTGACCAGGATCTTGGCTGCGACCTTAGGGCCCAGGGCGTCTGGCGTTACATTCCAATTGCCAAGCCCCACAACCAGCACAACCGCGTTTTTTTTCAGCTTCCTCAGCTTTTCCAGGCGTTTGGCGAGAATCTTCATTATCTCCTCATGAGCTTCCGTGTCGTTTTCTTTCATGGCGTCCGATTCTATGGTGATATAATTGCCGACGGGCTTGCCCATCGCGTTTGCCCCGGCCTCGTTATATACCTCGACCCATGTTACTTTAACCCTTCTTTCGTAAAGTTCCTCCATGGAAACCTCAATGCCCTCCGGCTCTTCCGAGGTTTCGCTTTCATCCAAGAGTTCTCTGGCTTCCACCGCCAGATCCGTTCTGACGCTGAATTGATAGGGTATTTTTGTGTCATCTTTGCTCATCTGATCCTCCTGTAAATTAATTATAGGTTTTATCATACCCATCTAGTAAAATTTGTTTGCAGATTTTGGCGAGATATATTATAATTTAAGTGGAATCTATATCCAATAGAGGATTCGGCCAATGAACCGAGCAGTTTAGGAGTGATTATGATGTTTGCAAAAGGGGATAAAATTGTTTATCCAATGTACGGCGCCGGGGTCATCGAGGCATTGGAACAGCGCGAGATCGATGGAGATCCTAAGACCTTTTATGTCTTGCGAATACCGGTGGGCAACCTCAAGATCATGATTGCTGCCGGTAACGCTGAGAATTTGGGCATACGTCATATCTATGACAAGGATGAAATGATCAGGCTCATACAAAGCGTAACCCAAATACCCGTAGATATGCCCGATAACTGGAACCAAAGGTATAAAAGCAATATGGAAAAGATAAAATCGGGCAGGTTGAATGAAGTGGCGCTGGTGTACAGGAACCTCTTGCTGCGCGAACGCGAGCGGGGTTTAAGCAGCGCGGAAAAGAAAATGATGACGACCGCGAAGCAGATAATCGTTTCGGAACTGATACTGTCGCATGATATAGAAAAAAGCGGCGCGGAAGATATGCTAGCCGGTATGTTCAGTGAAGGCGTGTCATGATCTTTGACACTCATGTCCACACGCGTTATTCGGCTGATTCCCGAATGGAGCCCGAAGAAGCCATGGCGGCGGCGTCAAAGCTTGGCCTGGGGCTGTGCCTGTCGGAACATGTGGATTATGAATGCGATACGGATGACGTATGCGTGGCGGACATCGGCGGGTATTTTCGCGAGTACGCGGCGCATAGGCCTTCGGGTCTGCTGCTCGGCCTGGAAATCGGGCTAACGGTAAATACCAGAGCAATCGCGCGCAAAACCGCCTCGGATCCGAGATTGGATTTTTGTATCGGATCCGTGCATTTGAGCTTTGGACATGATATTTTTTACCCGTCATTCTGGAGCCAAGGAATCTCATTGGAAGAGGTTGTGGGTAATTATTTAAAGTATAACGCGATTGTGACAGATAAATGCGATTTTTTTGACAGCTTGGGCCATATTGACTATCCCTCGCGTTATTGCCCGCTTCCTGATAAGAGCATAAAATATGGGGCCTACAAAAGGCTCTATGATGAGGTTTTCACCGCCTTGCTGGACAGAGGCAAGGTTATAGAAATAAACACCAGGCGATTCGGCGAGCCGAACGCGCAACAGAATCTCTATGAAATCTATGAGGGGTATCATAAACTGGGCGGGCGTTACGTAACATTGGGGTCAGACGCGCACTACGCGGCCAGAGTCGGAAGCGGCGTTGACGCCGCGGCGCGTATGGCCGTAAAAATCGGTTTAAAGCCTGTACACTTTGTTCAAAGGGAAATGATCGTCGACGCATAATATCACACGCGGCGGGTAAAATAATATCGTATCCAATCGGTCGCCGGAAACTCGGTCGCCGGCTGGATGATATGAAAACTTGCGGAGGGTATTTATGCCTGATAAAAATCAGAAGAAGCAAAAACAGCAGAAGAAGAAAAGCGGAACTGAAGATAAAGATCAAATAGACAGTCTGCTAGACGCAGGCAGCGGGTTTACCCAGAATCCTTAACTCAAAAAAGTAAAATGCCCGCGGCGAATAACGCCGCGGGCGTTTTATTTTTTTGAGTTAAGCTCCATCTCATGTATAATGAGACTGTCGTTCCACTGTCTTGTGTCGATTATGGAAAATCCGGCTTTTTCGTAACACCGCGTAGCACGGGTATTATACGCGAATACCTTTAGGCGCAGCGACTTAAACCCAAGGTCTCTGAACGCCAGGTTGGAGAGCAGTATCAGCGAAAGGCAGCCGTACCCCTGGTTCTGGTAAGCCGGAGCGATCAGATAACGGCATATCATCGCCGTGCGTTTTGGCATGGCGTGAGTATTTAATTCCGCTGTGCCGATTATTTTCTCACCGCGGTCGTTATTCAGCAGTATTTTAAAGATCCGGCATTTCTCCGAATCAGTGTTCGGCGGCAGCCTTTTGGCGAGCTGCTCATAGGTAAGCGGGTATATGTAACCGTTTCCTGCCCACTGCGTTAAAAATTCAGGGCCTGTATCCGCGTTCCAATTCAATATATCGTATATGTCGTCCGTGTGTAAGGGGCTGATGCTTAGATTCAATACACCGCTTCCTTTCAAGCGTAGTTAGGTATATAATAATTTAACACAACTTTAGCAAAAAAATACATTTTTATGGGATGGTTCTTTTGTTGTATGACACGGTCAGAAACTATTCACGAAAAGACATATATCCTTTCCATATGCCCGGGCATAAACGCAACCCGTCCATGACGCCCCCTGATCTATTAGGCTTGGACATGACGGAGATCCCCGGTTTAGATAACCTGCGTCATGCGGACGGCGTCATCCGTTTCGCGCAGGAAAGAGTCGCGGATATTTACGGGGCGGACACATGTCTGTTTTCCGTAAACGGCGCCAGCGCGGGGATTATCGCCGCCATATGCGCGTGCTGCCGCGAGGGACAATCTCTGCTTATGCCCCGAAACAGCCATGTCAGCGCTTTTTCCGGCCTTGTGTTCTCGGGTGCGCGGCCTGTTTATGTATACCCGGAGGAAACCGCGTTCGGGCTGTGCGGCGGCGTAAAGCCCGCCCATATTAAGCATATGCTGGAAAGCAATCCGGAGTGTCAGGCGGTTTTTATTACCAGCCCTACATATGAAGGCTTTGTTTCAGACATAAAAACAATCGCCGGGTACGTTCATGAGTTCGGGAAACCGCTTATAGTAGACGAGGCGCATGGGGCGCATTTCCCATTCTATGGCGTGCCCGAGCCCGCCATTCGTCTTGGCGCTGATATCGTGATTACCAGCCCGCATAAGACACTGCCCGCGCTTTCTCAAAGCGCGCTGACACTTGTGAAGGGGGTTAGGGCGCACTCCGAGAGGCTGAAATTTTTCACGCGAGCGTGCCAAACCAGTAGTCCTTCGTATATAATAATGAGTATGATGGATTATACTTTTCAGTCTTTATCAGGTAACATAAAGGTTTTTGACGAATATGCCCGGCGGTTGGCCGCCGCGCGCGCGGAACTGACGGACTTGGCAGCTTTCCGGCTTATCGGCGAAGAGATAACGGGTACAGCGGCGATATACGCCATGGATTTAAGTAAAATGCTGTTTATCGCTCTGGGGGGGATGAGTGGTCATGAGCTGGAACAACGGCTTGCCGATGAATTCAAGGTTCAGTTGGAAATGAGCGGTGAGCGTTTCGCTTTGGCTTTGACCGGCGTCGCGGACACAGACGAGGGCTTTGAGCGGTTGATAAAGGGCGTTAGGTCGTTGGACGCCCTGGCGGCTGAGATGGACATCCCGGCGCGCCGCGATTCCTACGAGTGTCCCCCACGAGCCGAAAGCCGCTTAACACCCAGGCAGGCATCCTTTGCGTCATGGGAGCAGACCGAATTACATAATAGTATCGGTAAAATATCCGCCGATTTTATCAGCGCGTACCCGCCGGGAGTGCCGCTCCTCGCGCCCGGAGAATTGATTACCAACGAGATTGCGGGAAGGCTGTCTGATATTGGGATTAATCGGACTAAAACCGTCAGCGTTTTTTGACGATATAGTTAATGAAATGTATTGGGGGGGAAGATATGAATCTTCAATTCACATTGCGGGAAATTATTTTTTCCGCGATCTTAGCCTTTATTATTACATCGCTGCTGTCATACGTCCGGGACATCCTATCCTTAACGCGAAAGCGCCTCGCGGCTTCGGGTTATCACGCCAAGGATACGGGGAGGATCCTTAGGCGCTGCTACCGGCTGTTCCCGACGGATATCATACAGTTTCACGGCGAAACGTTCCACCGCGGTATGAGGGTGCATGTCACTACCAGCCAGAAAAAGGACTTTGAGGGGCAGCTTATCGGGTTAAGCAGGGAAAACATGATCTGCGTACTGACCAGCAGATACATAATAGCGCAAGAGTTAAGCAAGATCCAGGATATGCGTGTATGCCTTGACGAGAAAAAGATGGAAGTATAAAAAAAGCGAGGGCGGACGATTGCCCGCCCCCGCTTCAGGTATTTATTTCCCAACGAAAATCAGCGCCCAATAGGTGATTTTTCCGTCGCTGGCGTACCCTACGCCCGCCTCCTTGAAATCCGGATTCAGGATATTGTCCCTGTGACCTTGCGAGTTCATCCACGCGCCTATGACGGCCTTTGCCGTCTTTTGGCCTTTGGCGATATTCTCGCCAGCCGTTTTGTACGTGATCCCGAACGCGCGGAGCATTTCAAACGGGCTGCCGTATACGGGCGACGTATGGTTAAAGTATTTTTTCGAGGCCATCTCGTCCGCTTTAATCCGCGCGACTGTGCCCACGGCCGCGGAGAGCTTCACAGACGGCAGACCTGCTTTGGCACGTTCGTTATTCACAAGCTCCAGCAGTTCCTTTTCCTCAGCGTTTTCCTGCGTTTCCTGCGGCGCGATTCCGGAATAGCGGCCCTGTACAATGTTGGATCGTATGCTGGTGCCGCCGTCGCCCTTATCGGTGTTGGAGTCCGCTATGTCCAGAACTTCGTTTATCCCGGGATCCAGCGGAACCTTTATCTGATCGCCAGGGTAAATGAGGTCGGGATCGGGCAGTTCCGGGTTAGCGTCTATTACGGCGTCCAGTTTAATCTTGTATTTTTTCGATATTGTCCATAACGTGTCATGCAGATGAACGTTGTAGACATCGATTGTGCCCGGTACAGCCTCGGCTTTCAGCAGCGGGCGTGTTCTTCCCGTTACGGGATCCAAAACGGGCGCGTCCGCCTGTTTGGAGGGAACCCTTTTCCATGGCTGCCCGGAGGATTCCGGATCGTTTGTCACGCCGCCTACCTGCGGGGTGTTCGTGCTGGTTCCGGGCTGGTTTGTGCCGTTGTCATAGGGTGAATTGGGATTTATCGAGCCCGGCGCGCTGTTTCCGGGCAGTGTGTATCCGGGTTGAGTGTTCGGCGGTGTATTGCCGGGCAGCGTCCCTGGAAGGGTATTGCCAGGCGATGTGCCTTGGATGTTGCTGCCTGGGAGCGTGCCGGGAGCGGTATTGCCCGGGGCGGTATTGCCCGGAAGTGTGCCGGGGACGGTATTGCCTTGACGCGTCCCGGGAACAGCATAATCGGGCGCGTTGGAGTTTCCGGGGGAGCCCGGCAGAGTACTGTTCGTACCCGTTCCCGGGCTGATACCGTTCAGGTTCGAGCCGGCGCCGGGGGGATTTATCTGCGTGGCGTAAGCGGGCGCGCTCAGGCAGATTGCGGCGGCTGTCGCTAGACAGATAACCATCGTTTTCTTCATTCTGTGTTTCTCTCCTTTACGGGAAGCCGATTTAACCGGCTGACCCTTGATTTTAACAGAATTAGTATTTGTAGATTATTGTAAAATAATAAGTACAGATTTTGACAGTCACAAATTATTTAGCGCCATCGTTCGACTTGTATAAAAGGCTGCGGCGTGTTATGATACTTCTATAATAAAGTTCATGTGCGGCATACAGCGTTACCAAATAATCTAGGAGGCGGTTGATATGGTTCAGTTTATCGCGGGCGGCAAAGGCGAAGGCAAAACAAAAAAACTCATCGATTTGGCTAATATCGGCGTAAAGTCCACGGACGGGCACTTGGTTTTCATAGATGATGATCGCCGTCATATCTATGACTTGAATCACGATATCCGGTTTGTGGAAACTAACGGTTACCCCCTCTCCAATTACCGTGAGTTTATTGGCTTTGTTTGCGGCATTCTATCACAGGACAGCGATATCGAGTGTATATATGTGGATGGCCTTACCAACATAATCAAGGCGATTGACAATGAAGGTTTGCTGAAGCTGATAGCGAGGCTTCAGACGCTTTCCGCCCGCGAAGATGTGGATTTTGTTATCAGTATGAACTGCAGGGCGGACGATCTGCCGGATGAAGTAAAGAAGCTGTTAGTAGCGTAACGCGTTCTATCGCCTCTTCCCGTCGAGTATACTGTAAAAAGCGGTATACGGGAGGAGGCGTTTCATTTTGACGCGCGGTAAATGGATAAAACGGGTTTACTTTACCAAATTGCGTATGAAAAGGGCTGAAAAGTGGTTTGTTACTTTAAGCGCTTTCGCGTTGGCGATATTCCTTATAACGAGCCTTTTTCGCCTTATATCGAACGGAAGCGGGAAAACTCCAAAACTCGCGGACATCAGCGCTTTCCGCGTACCATACGATGTATTCCGCGAATTGGACAGCCTGTCCGTTAAATATAACCTGCCTATGCCTGAATTGCTGGCCGTATGTTCGCGGGATCTCATGTTTTTTCCCGATAAAAGCGCGGTACCGTCCAGCGCGGAGATAGAGCGAAGATATATCCTGAATTATAGCGCCGTAAGGAAACGTGTCAGCGATAAAAATACGGAGATGTATGAGGAGATGTTCCGGAATATACTGTCCGAGGCGCGCGTATTCCCCATACCGGGCGACTACGGGCCGGATACATACGTCTTTTCAGACAGTTGGGGTTCCAGCCGGCTCTACGGCGGCGACAGGATTCATGAAGGCACAGACATACTGGACAGGGAAAACGTGCGCGGCAGGCTGCCTGTAATCAGTATGACGGACGGGAAGATCAGTGACGCCGGCTGGAACGAGCTGGGCGGGTTCCATGTGGGAATAACCACGGAAAACGGTACATACTATTATTACGCGCATTTTGATCGTTTAGAGGAAGGCCTGACAAAAGACACGCGGGTCAAGGCGGGTCAATTGCTGGGATACATGGGCGACACAGGGTACGGCAAGGAAGGCAGCAAAGGGAAATTCCCCGTGCATTTGCATGTGGGCATATGCCCCAGCGTTGCGTTCACCGATAAGGAGTTTTGGATTAATCCATATCCATTTTTAAGGTCACTGGAAGAGAAGAGGATCTCCGAAGGTCTGGTACAGATGAATTGAGGTCACATATGAATATAATTGAATGGGAAGAATTTTTAATTCCATATGAGCAGGCGGTTGAGGAGCTGACCGGGAAATTCCGCGCTTACGGCAGGGAACTCAGGAAGAAGGGCCTTCATTGCCCTATTGAATACGTTGAGGGACGGGTTAAAAAGCCCGGAAGTATCTTGGAAAAGGCGCATAGAAAGGGCATACACTATGGGCAGGTCGCGGAATATATAGAGGATATCGCCGGCGTGCGTATTATCTGCCGTTTCGTGGAAGACATACAAAAGGTCGTCGCGGTTATCCGCGAGCGAAACCGCGTCGATATGGAAATCATTGAGGAAAAGGATTATATCTCCGACGGCAAGTCCAGCGGGTACCGCAGCTACCATATTAACATACGCTATCCGCTCTGGACCGCCGAAGGCGTGAAATCAGTAACCGCCGAGATTCAGATCCGGACCAT
>JAISZF010000083.1 GCA_031269415.1 Clostridiales bacterium | reverse complement strand
AATGATCCCGTTCAAATTTTTTAATTAGCAATTTATGCGAAAATAAAACAAAGATTCCATTCCCAAAAACTTGTACAAAATTTTTATGACTCGGTCATATGTTTGCGTCTGTATGAACGTCGTATAATGATACTCGTAAGGCAAACACGGGGGCCACCCCATGTTGCCGCGGCAAAATCTGTAAAATATAAATGACTATGCCGTTAGCTCAGCTCCACAAAGTTGAGGTGATATCGTGGAAAAGTCCAGGTGGCTTACTCACAAGAGCCAGCTTCGGAAAAGTATTTGTCAAGTACATTATTGAGTATGTGTTCACCGTTTCTACCATAATGATAAGGAACGAAAAACAAATCGGCTTCATATCTGTCTATTCCAAAACTCATTTTTAAAACAAAATATTTATTTCGCTATTGATTTTTTCAGATATATGTATTATTATTTCTATAAACACGTTTTCATTGCTAAGCTTTTATCTTCAAGGGGAATTAACGTGGTGTCAAAGTTAAAAATGGGTATCATCGGCTGCGGCCGGATCGGAAATAACAAGCATATGGCTGCGATAAAAACTGTTCCGGATGTTGAAATTGCGGCATTTTGCGACATCATCAGAGAACGCGCGGAAGCGTCGGCAGCGCTGCACGGTACTTTTAGACTATCGTTATATGCTGGAAGATAAATCTATAGCTGTTGTTTACATACTTACTCCGAATAAGCAGCACTGTGAAATAGTCATCGCCGCTTTGAACGCAAATAAACACGTGTTATGCGAGAAACCGATGGCAAAATCTTATATGGAAGCCCAGCAAATGCTGAAGGCATACAAAGCCGCGCATAAGCGAAACTTTAGATCTGACTCTTTGGATGATGGATAACTACAAGCCGAAGTTTGCGTATCAACGGTGACGATTTGGGTCAGCTATATGTAAAGCGGCCGGAGCTGACCGCAGGCGGCGTTGACTATTTTGAGGGCGAGAACAAACGCCCTGAAAACGTCGAAGACGCACAGTGGATTAATGCCATACGTACGAGTACCTATCCTGTGGTGCTGCCGGAACAAGTCCTAGTTGTAACACAGATCATTGACGCCATCTATGCTTCCGCTAAGGTGTACGGATGATTGAGCTTTGAATTTTATTACAATATTTATTACAAAAGCTTTTGTTAAAAATTGCTATTGACACACGTGTTTATTTAGGTTAATATGATATTGTGCTTAATTGATACAGAATATAGTAATTGTAATCGACAAAAAGACTAAGTACTCACCGACACGCTATGATAATTATCTATTATTATTTTAAGGGAGGAATATTTGGTGAAGAGAACCTACGGGGAAACTTTGAAACGGTTGGGTTGTATGACGTTAGCAGCACTCATGGTTACCGCGTCAGCGGGATGCGGAGGAAATCCGTCTTCCGAGCCGCCCGCAGCAAGTACCGATGCCGGCGGCGCTGTATCAACGGAAAATTCCGAAGCGCCGGCAACGGAGGATGGTCCGCTTACCCCTTACGCCGACCCCGTTAAAATTTCTTGGGGTGTGCAGTCATCGCAAGTGCAGGTATTTATGGACGGCGCTACATATGACGACAATCAGTGGTCAAAAAAGATTAAGGATGATCTGAACATTGACTTGGAAGTCGCGTTTTCAGCGGATATCACCACGGATGCTTATAAGAATAAATTAAACTCTATTATCGCATCCGGAGATCTGCCAGACGTCTTCCGCTGGGATGACCGTACGCTATATAAACAGCTCTATGAAAACGGCGACATTATGGATATAACCGATGTGTTCAATAAATACGCCAGCGACGGTGTAAAGGAATATCAGACAAAATTTCCCGAGAGTTTTGAAGGCGCGAGGTTTGACGGGAGGCTTTACGCGTTCCCGTACATGAACGATAATTTCCATCAAGTACCATATCTGTGGATTCGCGACGACTGGCTGGCGAATTTGAATGCGCAGCCGCCCACGACAGTAGAAGAGATGATTGCCCTCGCCCGCAGATTTAAAAATGAGGATCCGGACGGCAATGGTATTGCTGATACATATGGTTTGGGTGTAAATAAGAATGTGGTCATTGCCGATATGGGTACCCTAACCGGCTTACTGTCGGCATACGGCATACCGGGGCGCCGAAATACCGCCGCGTTCTACCGCCGTGACGGCAAGATTACGTTCGCTTATATTCAGCCCGAAGCAAAGGAAGCGCTGGCTGTCGCGCGTGATATGTACGCGGAAGGTCTGCTTGACACAGAGTTTATCGTTAAAGATACCTCTGTTCTTGAACAAGACGTCGCATCCGGCAAACTGGGCATGATGTATCATATGAACTGGGGCACATGGTATCCGTTTAACCTGACATTTGAATCGGAAGGCGTGATCACGAGGCCGTATCCTATTCCAAAAGCGTCGGGTTACGACTACAAAGTAGCTATAGAAGACAGCCGCACAGGCGATTTGTTCATGGTCAGCGCGAAGTGCAAAAATCCCGAAGCCATCATAAAGATACTTAATCTATACTATGAGACTGTAGAAGTTTCAAATAATCCAGACGACTTTACGACTTACTGGGACAATGAGCAATATCGCTTATGCCCGATTTACGTGGGGATCCCGACGGAGTTGTACGCGAACGATGTATTTGCGTTACAGGACAGCGGCGACAGCGGCGAAAACCTTGCCGGTATGCTGAAGAATGTGTATGGGTTTGTCATTAATTTCGCGAATGGTACTGATACCAGCCCCAGCGCTTACGGCACATGGGGAATGATGTTTGAGAACGGTTCTATGGGAATTGCTTTGAAAAATTATCGCAAAGACAACGCGGTTGTGACAAATATCATGGCAGGTGAGATTCCGGATATTTGGATGCAGAACAGCGGGGCTTTGGGCACGATGGTGGATACGGCGTATACCGATATTATAATAGGAAATAAACCGCTGGATTATTTCGACCAGTTTGTGTCGGAGTGGTTGACGGCGGGAGGCCAGCAGACGCTGGATGAGTTGGAAAAATTGTATCCGGCTAACTAAAGCAGGTTTATCAAATTTTGCGAACCAGACAATAACACAAGTGACCGCGGTTCGCCTTATACACGCAATTTTCTGTAGAGGTGAATTGCGGTCGTCCGTAGTTACACGTTGCTTTCGAGCCTGGAGTGCATATTCACAAAACAAAAGGGGTTGAACATGTATTGAAAACGCGCTGGAATAAAGACAAATTAATCCGCGAATTACCCCTTCATATCATGCTGATTCCCGCTATTATCCTCGTGTTGATTTACAGTTACGGCTCGATGGTAGGAACAGTTATCGCTTTCCAGAAATTCGTACCCTCAAAGGGTCTATTTGGCTCGCCATTTGTTGGGTTCGATAATTTCACTAATTTATTTTCTATGCCGAATATATGGCCGGTTATCCGCAATACTGTCGTTATCGCATTTGCTAAAATGACGGCGGGTGTGGTTGTGCCCGTAGTGTTTGCGCTGCTATTGAATGAAATTTCAACTATGTGGGCAAAACGCGGCATACAGACGATTGTGTATCTCCCAAACTTTATCTCATGGATAATACTCGCGGGTATTTTTAAAGATATACTATCGCCCAACACTGGTATTATCAATGCAATTTTGCAGCAAATAGGAATTACTCCAATATTTTTTCTTGGCGACCAAAAATGGTTCCCTTTTACGATGGTGTTCACAGATGTATGGAAGACGTTCGGTTTCGGCTCCGTTATCTATCTGTCCGCGCTGACGGGGATAGACCCCTCGCTCTATGAATCTGCGCAGATAGACGGCGCTGGGCGCTGGAAACAGATGTTACATATTACCCTTCCCGGGATTACAAGCATTATCGTATTAATGACGGTGCTGTCTATGGCAAATATTCTAAACGGCGGTTTCGATCAGATCTACAATATGTACAGCGCTTCTGTTTATGCAACAGGGGATATTTTGGATACGTTTGTATTTAGATTGGGGATTCAGAACTCGCAGTACGCTATTTCCACAGCTGCGGGATTATTCAAGTCGGCAGTATCACTGGTATTTATTGCGGTATCTTATAAGCTCGCGGATAAATTTGCCGGATACAGAATTTTCTAGGGGCGGGGTATATGAATCATTCTATAAAAGTATCAACGGGACGAAAAGTATTCCTCTGCTTTGATTATATCTTTTTACTGTTTATCGCCTTTATCTGTCTGCTGCCTTTTATTAATCTACTGGCCATCTCGTTCTCAAGTAAACTGCCCGTAGCGGCCGGCGAAGTAACATTCTGGCCAAAGGGTTTTACCACGAGCGCGTATGAGTTTATCATGCACAACAACGCGTTTGTAAAAGCGTTGTGGGTATCCATTCAACGGACGCTGCTAGGTGTAACGGTGAATCTCGTCCTGATCGTATTGACGGCTTATCCGTTGTCAAAATCTACGGCGGATTTCCGTTTGCGTAACGTATATTCCTGGTTTTTTGTCATAACCATCCTATTCTCAGGAGGGTTAATTCCAGGATACATGGTCGTTCGTTATACACATCTGATGGATACGATATGGGCGTTGATACTGCCGGGCGCGCTGCCTGTGTTCAGTATGCTGGTCGTCATGAATTACATGCGAGGGCTGCCGCGTGAACTGGAAGAAGCCGCGTATATAGATGGCGCCAATCATTTGCATACACTGGTGAACGTTATATTGCCGGTTTGTCTGCCGACATTGGCCACGGTCACATTATTCTCATTCGTGGGGCATTGGAATAGTTGGTTCGACGGTATGATCTATATGAATAAAGTCGAGAACTATCCGCTTCAAAGTTATCTGCAAACGGTGGTAATCAACCCCGATGCATTCTTTCGAAATACCACGAATGCCAGCGCAGACATCATGAGATTTGTTAGTTTGGTAAATTCACGCACATCAAACGCTGCGCAGCTATTCCTCGCTACAATCCCTATTTTATGCGTGTATCCGTTTTTGCAAAAATACTTTACCACAGGCCTTGTTATGGGCAGTGTTAAGGGGTAAATCAAAAGGAGTGGTTTTATAAAAAACAACATTGGATTTGAAGGATTTATACAGATTGCGATTATCGTTCGCAATATAGAAAATGCCGCCGCTAAGTGGGCTGAACTGTTCGGAGTACCTGTGCCGGAAATTCATTATAGTCCGCCCGCTGAAAACCCGGATCTTACATATCGCGGCAAGCCCGCTTATTACGGGCTTAAAGCCGCCAACATCCAAGCAGGTAATTTTGTCATTGAATTACACGAACCGGACGAGCACGACAGTACATTTGAATATTAAGCCGGTCAGATAGTATGTAATCAGCTAAAGGCCTTATCTTGACAAAATTTTTATGCCGTGTCATATTTATTCCTGGATAATTTTTTTAGGTTATTTGAAGGGAATATATTAAATGAATAAGCTAAACAGTACAGAGATAGGAAAGCTAGCTGGTGTTTCACGCAGTACGGTCAGCCGTGTTGTGAACGGATACAGTAATGTACCTGAAGATACGCGCCTAAAAGTGATGAAAGTCATTAACGAAAACGGGTACTATCCTCTCCTGTCAGGGCAGTTATTGGTCGGCAAAAAGACGAGGACAATCGGATTCTTTTGGATTGCGTCTTCAGGTAGCATCAGCAGCGATACGCAGAGTTCCGTATACTTTGTCAATGTGATGGAAAGCGCCGCTAAATCGGGCTATCTCGTGCTTACTTGTATCCTGCAGAATCTCACGGATACAGAAAATATAGAATGGATCAAGAAGATATTCTACCAAGGCAGAATAGACGCGGGTATCTTTATCGGTACAAATAATAACGAACCGCTTATTGAGGAACTGATATCCAAAGGAAAAGTCGTCGGCATATTCGATCATTTCCACCCCGACCGCAACGAACCCAATCGTATTTCGGTGAATTTCGAAAACGATACGGGAGTTAAAGTTATTGATTACGTCTATCGTTTGGGGCATCGTAAGATTGCTGTTCTAGACGGAAACCTCAACCGTTTCAGTAGTATTAAGCGGCATGAGGGCTTTATACAGGGTATGCAGCGCAATAATATTCTGATAAACCCCAATTGGCTGTGTTATGCCGGTATCACGGAAACAGAGGGTTATACGGCAACGAGGGCACTGCTTGCCAATTGTACCGAATACCCCACCGTTATCTGCGCAAATAACGACTCCGTGGCATTTGGTGCGTATCGCGCCTTGAAAGAAGCGGGAATTTCTGTACCGGATCAGATATCTGTGATCGGCATCGACGGGCATGTGCGTGGAGAATTTATGTCGCCGCCGCTGACTTCGTTCGCTTTTGATTACGAAGCTTTTTTTTCGCTGTTGGTAATGCATACGATTGACGCGGTAGAGCAGAAAGCAGAAAATCCGGTGACAGTATTTATGCCGAGTCGTTTGATCGAACGCGCCTCCTGCCGTAATTTAGTTTATTGAGTGAAATTTTCTTAATGGAGTGAAGTCCTATGAAAATATTTTTAACAGGCGGAACAGGAAATATCGGGCAGTATGTCACAAAAGCCCTCACGGATGCGGGGCACAATATAGTCCTGCTCACTCGCACTCCTGGGCGGATACCCGGGTTTAAGTCGCTGAAAAATGTTGAAATCGTCGAAGGCAATATCTTGGAACATCATATCTGCGCCGAAGCTTTAAAGGATTGCAACGCCGTGATACATATCGCGTTGGGCTGGGGGAATACTCCCGTGGAAATGCTGGAGAACGATACTCGGGTAACGGCGTTTCTAGCGGACTCGGCGGAAAAAGCCGGCGTTGAGAAATTTATTTATACCAGTTCGACAGCGGCGATGGGCGATCTGCGTGATGGAATGGATGAATCCGCATTACGGATTCCCGGCGATCTATACGGCGCGACCAAAGCCGCCGCGGAGCATTTCCTATTGGGCTTTAACCAGTACTACAACGGGCAGGGCGTTTACGGTGAAAAAGTTAAGCTCAAACGCAATGTTATCCGTCCCGGATATATTTTTTCAAATCCTTTATTCGAAGGCGGCGCGTCGCAGTCTGATACGCGTTTCTTAGATCTGGCGAAAGATTTGCTCCAAAGCAAAGATGTAACGTTCTCCAAATACAATGGTACGCAATATCTTTCAGCACAGCAGATTGCGCAAGTTTATTTGAAACTAGTGGAAAGCGATTTGAACGGCGAAATATTTTTGGCGTTGGGTACAAAGTTTGTGCCGTGGGCAGATATAGCGGCTATGATGCTTCAAGAGATACCGGAATCAAAGTCTCGGATTATTATATCGGACGCGGATGATACAGGTAAGCCGTCATATTATGGTGTTTCAAAGATAAAGTCCGTATTTGGATTGAGTTTTGAAGGCGACGAGGATTTGCCGGCGCATTGCGCTTGGAACGTCGGGCGGGCGAAAAAAATATTAAATGGTGAAACCGTTCACAACGCTTATCATGTGTGGTGAACTAATCATTATTCTTATTTTTCAGAAAGGAGGTCTGCTTAGCAACTTATCCGTTCGTAACACAAATAAAAAGGAAGTTATTTTTTGCAAATGCCTCTAAAAGCTATATTAATCAAGGCATTAAACGGCACAAGGAGGGCGATTAATTTTTTGGGCCACGGACGGAACCCGATTTGGCGTTATTTTAGAACTTGGCTATTTGGGCAAACCTATACGGCTTGCTGTAACATTTGCAAGATAATAGAATACGGCGGCGAGCGGTATATGGAGAGCGAAACGTTTGACAAATTAAGAGGAGGTAATAGTTGGCATGAAAAAACAGATTGTACATCGCTCCATCAGTATCATTGTAACACTTGCGATTATTTTTACAATGGTGCCTCTCAACGTTAAAAGTGTGAAAGCAGCCCCTGTGAATTATGATCCCGCCACAAATTATGAGACCGTATGGGACTTCAGCAACGGTCTTGAAGGTTGGGGAGCCGGCGAGCCAGTCGCCCCGTTTGATTCGCAAACAGAGGTTGCCTTCGACGTAATGATTCTCGGCAATGGTGCGTTGAAGCTTACAACAGCCTATACTGGCATCAATAATAGAGGTCCGTCTATTCAGAGAGATTTTGGCGGCGGGTTTGATATGACGGAAATGACACGTGTGAAGTTTGACTTCTACTATCGGCCCGCTAGCCGCACAGCAGGCAATTTTACGTTCCGGGTAGATGGCTGGGGCGGAGTCGATGGTGTAGACGCAACCTTGAACCGTCAGATTATCAACAACAGAACATTGGCTGTTAATCTTACCAACATACCAGGCGAGCCTGTGGGCAGCACCGGATACAACAAAATTCCGGTCATTCTCAGTTTCAAGAACGCGGATAACTTCGCGAAAGATAATTTTGTCCGCAGCAAGCCGTACACATTAACAAGACTGAAGCTCAGCGTTTTGGGCACAAACAGCCAAAACTATAACGGATCCCTGCTGATTGATAACATCAGGCTTACTGATTTCTATGAGCCTATTAGCGAGACACCGGAGAATCAAAGCGATTCCGCGTTCGATATCAGCGCTATAGATACGGACGATGTTATTGATAATGTTGTTGTGGCCGATCCTGACGCCACAGTCAGAGCCAAACAGCTTTTTGCCTACCTAAAGGCAGTGGGAGATTCTGAGAAGGTACTGTATGGCCATCAGGACGACGTAACAAACAAGAAATCATGGGGGCTCGATTATCTCGATACAGACTCTAATGGCGACCCAGACCCAGCTATAGAATGGGATACGCCTGTTTATGTAAACGCAACCGAGTCTGATACCAAGGATTTGACAGGTTCATTGCCCGCTATTATTGGTGTAGACAGCCTTTCACTTACTGGACACCAGTATCCGGCCAATTCAGCGATTGCTCCCGAATGGGACGACCGTGTATTAGGTGTTGCGAAATCCACCGTTTTGGCCGCCAAGGAAGGTTCCATTATTACATTCTCAGCTCATATGCCAAACTTTGCGACTGTTAAAGGTTTTGACAAGATTGATGGCAAATGGGATTGGGGTACGCATGGCAGCACTGACAGAAATTCTTGGTATTGGTACAGCGGCGCCGCAGCCAATAATAATCAATTGGTACCGCGTCTTTTGGAGGGCGGAGACCTTAACGAGATATATACCGACTATCTGACAGAAATTATCGGCAGATACGCTAAGCTGATAAACGGTGATCTTCCTCTGATTCATGAGGACGGTACACCGGCGCTTGACGGGCAGGGTAATCCCGTAACAGCGCCAGAGAACGGCGTACCGATCATTTTCCGCCCTTTCCACGAGCCTAATGGAACATGGTTTTGGTGGGGCATAGGCGCAAATGATAACGCTACCAATCATCCGACAGAAGCACAGTATATTGAGCTATGGCAATACACGTATAAATATCTAACCGAAACACTTGGAGTCCATAATATTCTATATATGTACAACAGCACGTCAAGAGGTTATCCAGGCGATGAGTATGTTGACATAGTTGGTACGGATATCTATCAGGATGGCAACGCTATATCTCTGAATGTGGAGGAACGTATAACTACCAGTGTCGAGACTGCGCAAAACTTTGCGAAGTCACATGACAAGTTGTTTACGATCGCTGAAATTGGAATGCGTTCGCAGAGTTCCGCTGTTGACCCGCTTACAGGCGGAAATCACGAATCTATCGGATACTACGGCAACCCAAATCAGACATGGTTCAACGATCTGCAGAATTATTTATCTGCAAGAACCGACGCAATCTATTTCATGACATGGTCCAACTTCGGTGTAGATACGGGCGCAAACTTCTATATGCCATATAAAGTCGCCGATAACCGCGGCCAGGATATGAGCAGTAATTTCATCAAGTTTTACAATGACCCCAATTCTATCTTCGCGGACGGAACTAACTTCTATAATATGACGGCCGGGTTTGACTATTCATTTGAACTTGATCTAAATGACGATAAAGATTTCGGCTCGGAAACGGAAGGCTATGAACTCTTACCGGAAAATGAGTATGAGGTAAAAATTATCAGCACAGCCAATGTCGTCATACCTGAGTTGACGATATCGCTGAGCGGAGACAGTGAAGACAGCTCCAGTGCTTTTACTCTTTCAAAGAGTTCTGTGGAAGACTTGGCTGTTGGCGACGAGGACAGCTTTACTGTTGTTCCAAAAGACGGACTCGCACCGGGTGAATATGAAGAAACTGTAACCGTTGAGTACGGTGAGTATTCCGCAAGTTTCATTGTCAGTTTTGAGGTTACCGCGGCAGCCGAGTATTCATTTAACCTTCTACCAAACAGCGATAAAGATTTCGGCACGCAGACGGAAGGCTATGAAATTTTACCTGAAGATGAGTATGAGGTAAAAGTTATCAGCACAGCCAATACCGTCATACCTGAACTGATAATATCATTGAGTGGAGAAATAGAAAACACCAGCGGCAGTGCTTTTAGGCTTTCTAAAACCTCTGTGACAGACTTAGCTGTTGACGGCGAAGACAGTTTCACTGTTGTTCCAAAAGACGGACTCGCACCGGGTGAATATGAAGAAACTGTAACCGTTGAGTACGGTGAGTATTCCGCAAGTTTCATTGTCAGTTTTGAGGTTGTTGCCGAGGACGGACCTACGCCGGAACCAACACCAGAGCCTACACCGGAACCAACACCAGAGCCTACGCCAGAGCCTACGCCGGAACCAACACCAGAGCCTACGCCGGAACCAACACCAGAGCCTACACCGGAACCAACACCAGAGCCTACACCAACACCAATTACGCTGCCAAACTATCCGGCTAGCTTTCGCACTGTACCCGCGCTGCCGCCGACGGAATCCGAGACAACGGACACAGCTTCAAAAATAATTAATGACGCCTTGGCTATAAACGCTGCTCCTGTGATAAACCTTACAAGTGGCAATAATACCGTTAATCTCATCGGAAAAGATCTTTTAGCGAGTCATGCGAAAGGTAAAGCGGTTGGTATTAGTAAGAAGCCTATATCAATTTATCTGCCGCCGAATCTTATAGGTGAGCTGATTCTTACGGATAACAGTTCTGTGGCAGTTGAATTAACTCCAAAATTGCTTCCGGACAATTCAGCTTTAAAAGCTATTATACAGGGAATTGCTCCATCTAACGCCGAACTTCTTAAATTTGTTTATAACGTGGCACTTTCAGTCAATGGGAAAGCTATATCAACAACATTGGCGCCAATTAAAGTCACATACGATTTGTCAACCCTCACACTGACAAATGAACAGAAATCAAAATTAACAGGTGTGTATTACGACAGCGATTTCAATACATACAAGCAGCTTGGCGGCGAGTTATCCGCTGATGGCAGCACATTTACATTCTATACCTATGAAACAGGTAATGTTGGGCTCATAGTGTCCAATGACCTGAAAAAAATTAAGTTATCTATAGGAAGTTTTGAATACAGTGTAAATGATATAATTATTAACAGCGATGCCGCGCCATACATCTCCGATGAAAACCGCACAATGTTGCCTCTGCGCCTTGTCGCTGAAACTCTTGGCGCCGAAGTTGGCTGGAATGATGCAACAAAAACAGTCACTCTGACTAAAGACGGGAAGACACTGATTTTGGTTATAGGCCAGCCGCTTCCGAATGGGCTAGGTACCCCGGTAATCGTTAATAGCCGGACATTCGTCCCAATCCGGTACATAGCTGAGCAGCTAGACGCAAATGTGGTTTGGAATGAAACAGATCGAACTGTGAATATTTATCAGTAAGTTTATGCTGTGCGCATAAAAACAGGCTGTACGTGATCTTATCTTATCACGTACAGCTGTTTTTTTGAACTTCCCATTGATGGCTATGCTGATATTCAGTATGCTGCTGCTTCGTAAAGCGCGTTCTTCAAGGCTTATAGACTAAACCACATCGTTCACGTTTTCTGGTCGCGTTCAGGCCCTCCTTTTCATTCTGGATATCCTCTTCAAAATCAAGATATTGGTAACAATATGCCGCACGCCAAGCCCGCGCGCCGTTTCCGCCGTCTGATCCGTGCTGCCGTCGTCTATAACGAGATACTCTATATCATCAACGCCATCTATAGTAACGCGGTAAATCCGCGACAGTCCAGCTTAAGGACCCTTCCTCGTTGAAACACGGAATTTGTATAATGATTTTCAAAAAAGCGTCCCCCCCGAATGTTTTGTGATATCATCACGCTTTTTTTTCACAAAAGCGGAATATTAGCAAATATCCTTCCTGACAGTATACCAGATTCAATGATCCCGTTCAAATTTTTTAATTAACAATTTATGCGAAAATAAAACAAAGCTTCCATTCCCAAAAACTTCTACAAAATTTTCATGACCCGGTCATATGTTTGTGTCTGTATGAACGTCGTATAATCATACTCGTAAGGCAAACACGGGGGCCACCCCATGGAAGGAGGTGAATCCATGGCTATTTTATCCGAACCGGTACGTTCCAGCCTTAAGATCAGCTTCGGCGGCGACGACGGCAGTTATACCGTCTCACGCCTGAACGCGGAGGCGAGCGCGGACAGTCTGCTGCTGCTGGCGGAAGCCGTAAATCTGCTGCAAGGCATCGACCCGCAGGATTTGATCCGCGCTAAAGAGTACCGGCTGGTAAGCGAATAAACACGGCACGGCATGAAGGGAGGTGAATGAATGGAGTACTCTATCAAGCTTGGTTTTCTGACAGCGGACGGCCAGCCGATAAGCGTCAGCGTTCCCAGGGCTAACCCCGATGTTACCGGTGAGGACGTGCTTATCGCGATGAATCGAATCCTGGCGACCGATATTATTGTAACAAAGGCCGGTGAACCGTTCGCCGCTGATTCAGCCGAGCTGATTTCTACCGAAGAGACCGTTTACGAGCTTTAACATCGACTGAGGAAAGGAGGTGAAATATGGCAGTCGCGTCAGTTGTGGGCGTAAGCCTGGTTTTAAGGTACTCATCCGGCTCATTTACTTACTCGTACCTTAAACCGGCGTCGGACAGCGCGAGTCTGTACGAATTGGGCTCCGCGCTCAACAGCTTGCAGGCGGAACCGTTTGAGTCCGTCGGCATGATAGTGAAAGAACGCGTCGCGGCCGAGTAAATCCGCCGGACGGCATAAACGACCCCGGTTCGAGGAGGTGAAGAAGTGGAAGTTTACTACTCAATGGCCTTTCTGACCGATTCAGGCAAAACCGTTACCGCGCGCGTATCCAGAGCGACGCCGGATTTGCCGAGTGAGACAGCGATCGCGGCTATGGACAAGATCCTCGAAGCCAATTGCTTTGACGCTAAATACGGCGCGCTCACGGCCAAAAAGTCGCTCAAATGTGTCAAGGTAACCAACACGCCGATTGCTTTGGCTTGATGGAATCGCTGCGAGATAGGATCATTGCGGTACTAAAGATATTGCTGACCGCCGCGGTTAAAGCGACGATTACCGCTCTGCTGAAAACCGCGTTCGAGAAGTTGGCGGACATCAGGCGGCGGGCTGACAGGATGAAATAACAAGACGCGCCCGTGTTTCCCTAAATCGAGGGAGACACGGGCGCGTTTTGGCGGCATCGGCGGTATGAGCCTCGATGAGATACTCTTCATGATGGCTTACAACACGCTGTCATGGATCTTTTTAGTGACGACATCCCATCCAACAGTATGAAGCGGCGCGTAAATCCGCTCCATGACTTCCAGCGGCAGAATGTCAATCAATTCAGCGCTTGGCACTTCATATTCCCACTGGTACAGGGAATACGCCATGCCCGCCCACATGGGAAGCATTCCGCCCCACGTCTCTCCGCGCTGATAATCGGCGGGGATATATTCCCCGCTCCATATGTCGCCGGGTCCGCGTTCGCATAGAAAATAATTCAGCACTTCATTGGGGAGGTGAGAAGCGTAAAAGTAGTTTCCAGCGTCAAGCATTCTTCTAATACGGCATTTCATAAATTCCCGAATAAACCATTTTTCGTCAACGCCTGGCAGCAATTCACGGATCTGATAAAACAGCTCCCCTTGCAAATTCATTATATCCGGAACGTACAACTCGCTATACGCTGGCATGATCACACCTCCAAAAGCTCGTAAACGTACGCGCCTCCAACAAATGCCGACTCTGACAAGGCGGCGTATTTTTCTCTGGCGTCCAAATCGCGCTGTATTGCCAGATCTAAAAACGCGGACGCGGCCGCTGGCGCCACACGCGTAAACCTCAAGCGGTCAAAAGCCGCCTCGGACTTAACGCATACCAGTTCACCCAGATTTCCAAGTTTCATAGCTTCTAACAAGCCTTCATATGGGATCAGGCCTTGAATAAAATCAGAGACATATCTAAAATACGCGTCATTCGCCCGCCACCCGGTAATAACATCATAATCCGACGTATCCATGCCAAACTTGTCAACAAATCGTGAGATTCTTTCCCGCACAACTCGAGCGAACTTACCTCGCCGATTCGCCAGCAGAAGGGAAATCCATATTTTAGCGTCTAGTTTATCCAAATCCAGTATACTTAATCCGTTGAACTCAAATTCATATTGATTAATAAATCCATCCAACCCTGTAACATGCACGGCCCATTCACCGGCCAAACCTACGTCGAACGCGCAATAAAACCCAAGGCCGTAATCGTTCGCCGGATTGCCGACTCCAAACTTTGGATGCTCCACAACATATGGCGACCCATGATATAGTACCTTCCGTCCGCCAATCAGATCTTTCGCCTCTACGCGCCCCATAATGATAGCCCACTCATCCCTGTTGAATTTATAACCGCCTAGCAATTTGACAGGTGGCGCGTCGGCACTCTCAAAGAGCCTCCGCACGGCATCCTGCCGGTTGACCCTCACTTGATCTCCCCACCCGTCAATGATAAAATGTCCCCATCATTCAAGAAGTCATGACAATTATAACTCCTGACGCGAATATCCACAACTATGAAGTCGTCTGATACGGACTCGGGGTTCGTAAAGGGCGAAAAGCTAATCAAGAACCTGCTGACCGTGCCGGGCGTCGGCGAGATTACCGCGTTGCTGTGGCTATCAGAAATCGTGACGC
>JAISZF010000010.1 GCA_031269415.1 Clostridiales bacterium | reverse complement strand
GTTCATCTCCATTTCTCGGGTGCGCGCGAATTATATTTTTTTTGGCCTAATTATAATATCACACTTCCCGAGATTTGGGGATTATTAGGAGATTGTTAATTTACTCGTCGGCACTGATTCAAAGAAGACCTGGTTTGATAAGAGTAAGGGAAAGAAATAAACGCCGCAAAAAAGGATGATTGGATAGTCTACTATCCAATCATCCTTTATCAAACACACCCGTGTTTGGAAGGAGCCTATTTATAATAAACTATAGTATTGGTTGAAGTAGCGTTATCCCAATCAACACTCGCGCCCAGTTCCTGGGAGACATAGCGCAGCGGCACGAAGAATCTGTCCTGCTTAAGCACAGGCGTGCCCATGCCGTCCGGCAGCGGAACATTATTGGTTATCTTGAATGTTTTGCCGTTCAGCGATATAGTCTGCGTCTTTGTGGCGTCGTCCCAGTACACGGACGCTCCGAACGCCTCCGCGATAAACCGCATGGGTATCATACTTCTGTTGGCCTTGGTGTCCAGATATGGCGCGACGTCGAACATGGCCGACGCGCCGTTGACGGTGTACTGCAGTTTATTCATGCTTACCTTTAACACCACCTGCGTGAGCGGCCCCGGTCTTACGGGAGTCGGAGTAGGGGTAACCGTAATAGTGGGCTTGGGGGTCGGCGTAGGCGTAGCCGATCCTCTTTGAACATAGAATATAAAATGTTCTATGTCGCTGTCCTGATAGCCCTTGCGGGTGATCTTCGCCCATACATGCAAAGTGCCGGAGTTAGGGGTATTTATCGTTGTGGACGCGGGGTACCATGTCACGGTGCCGCTCGCGGGATCAATCAGCGAATAATATACGTTCCCGTTCGGAAACGATCCCGGGTTCTTCAAGGTTATCTTATCTCCGCCGCGGATATAGCTGCCATTCGCGGGATCCGAAATAGGTTTCGGCGCTTTTGGCAGCGACGGGCCCGTTGGCGTAGGGGTCGCCGTTTGCGCCGGCGGTGCCGCTCCATTCCAGATATCCTGCGCGGTAAGCGCGGGAATGGACGCGACATTATGGACGCCTATTGTTCCGGGAACGCTGATACCCGCGCTTACACTATAAAGGCAGTCTCCTGTGGCTCCCATGGCCGGAACGCCTGATCCCGCCCAGTTCGCGAGAGACTCTATGACATATCCGCCTGTTACGGCTGAAACCAGCCAATGCTGCCTTACATCCGAAGCGTTCGGAATGGCCAGGTAAACTCCAGATGACGAGCTATAAGCCAGCGACGCTTTTCCGTCTGACGTGGTAATGCTGTAATAATCGGCGGCTTCGGTTAATTTCCATGAAACACCGCTGGAATTATTCAGAACAGGCTGATTGCTGGCGTTTACGGTCAACTCCAAATTATTGGCGTTGTTCGTGATGACATAAGTACCTCCGTCCGGACCCGTACCGATAGCGGCGAAGGAGCTTACCGCTGGCAGCGCGACGGCCAGGCCGGTAATCAAAGATATAATAAATTTCTTTATTTTCATTATAAAATCCCCTCATAAACAAAATATAATAAGCTGACTCATGATGTACGATCCACGGTAATCATTATGTCACGTTCGTTCTCAAGGATCCATGACCTCCACCTCCCCGTCAAGTCCTATTACATGATATACCATTTTATCTATTTTTTGTATAACAGAATGATTATTTATTCATAACAGAATAATTACTCAATTCGATAACCTCTCTTAATTTGACTGTAATCCGTCTTATCTCCTCATTTTCCCTGTGCGCGAGCGCGCGCTCGAAATGATCAAGCGCCTTTTCCGGCTCCCTCAGGCTTACGTATGACTTGCCCAGAAGCATGTTGGGGACATGGTAATAATAGTCGGGGTTGCGCTGCCCGGGTATGCCCGTTCTCGGAAAATTCCCCTTACACCGCAGCGCTTGTTTATACAGATCGCCGGCTTTCTTAAGGTCATGCCGACATTCCGCGTAAAACAAGCCCAGGAAGCAGAAATACTCCGATTTATCATTCATCAGCCGTTCATTGTCTTCCAAAACCGCGCGGGCTTTATCAAGCTCACCGCGCGAACGGTATATAACGTGCAGTGCGGTATATACCTCTACGGGATCGAAAGTGGCGGTGAAACCAGACTCCGCCACCATACCCAGATATTTCTCGGCATCCGCGTAATTATCCGCGTAAAACGCTGCCAAGCCGTAGAAGTAGTGTATCCTGTAATCTGCCCGGCCGCTGTCTATCTCTTTTTTCATGATCCTTATGTCGCGCTCCAGCGACGGCTTGTGATCCTTGTATTTATGATCTATATATAAATCGACGTTTATCCCGCTGCCGCTGAGTTCCAGATCCTCATGCACCGCGCCGCGCCACGTAATCCCCGCCGCCTTGCGGGTTATCCTCGCTTTCGGAAAGATCATTGAAGTGCTGCCGTCGTCGTTATAGTGGACGCGGTACTGAGCTATCACATAGTCGGTTCCGTTGTTGAGAACGGACTTTAATGTCAGCAGTTTATCGAGGTTATCAGGGGTTATGATGTCATCCGCGTCGAGCCACATCAGATATTCCTTTGCGCCCAGCGACCAGGAGAAATTACGCGCCGCGGCGAAGTCGTCCAGCCATGGGAAACTGAACACGCGATCGGTGTATCTCCGGGCTATCTCCATAGTTCTGTCAGTCGAACCGGTATCCGCGATATTTATCTCGTCAACCGCGCTCCTGACGCTGTCCAGGCATTCCGCCAGATTTTTTTCCTCGTTTTTTACAATCATGCACAGGCTAATCTCCGCCATTTACGCCTCCGACGCCGTAATATTCTCGCCGGCGATTTCTTTCATTGTCAACTCACGCCGCCGGTTATATAAGTTCTCCATAAACGAGTCCCACCGCTTCAGAAACCTCGGAACGCCGAAACGCTCCGCGTCTTTATAGCAGTTCTCACTCATTCGCCGCTGCATTTCAATATCCATAAAATACTTTGCCAACTGGGCGGCAAACGACGCCCCGTCGCCTTTATAAAACAGAAACCCCGTCGCTCCGTCCAGTATCGTATCGGCAGGGCCGTAATTAATATCATACGCGAATACGGGACAGCCGTTGCAAATGCTTTCAACCAGCGTCATAGGCATACCTTCCACCGCGCTGGTCATAATGAACGCCGCGGCGCCGCGCATCTTTTCAACGGGGTAATTGGTATAGCCCATCTTCTTTACGTTATTTTCCAAACCCAATTCCTTAATCCTGGCATCGACCTTTTCCTCGACAGAAGGGAACCCAAAGCCGTATATCTCCAGAACGGCGTCGGGTACCTTTTCCACAACCATTTTGAAAACGCTGACGGCATGGGGGATCTGCTTCGTGTCGTCGAATCTGGAGATTATAATGGCTTTCTTATGGTCGCGTACATCAAAATCCACGGGATCAACCGGATAAGCGTATGGATGCGGAACCACAAACGCCTTGCGCGGATCAAAACCGGGATATTTTCTGATGAAGTCCGTACGTTCCGTCATGGTTAAGAATATTATACCGTCAAACTCATTCCTGTGCCGGCACATATGGGCGTAGTAGCTTTGCGGCTTGCTGTCCAGCCTGTAGGCGTCGGTTAAGAAGATATTGTGGACAACGCAGCAGCGGAACACATTCTTTCGTTTTATCGCCAGGGGAGTCGGAGTAAACTTGCCTGATTCATCCACTATGAGATACAGCTTTGCCGGATCGTCGCATATGTCGTCCAGGCAGCGGGCGGCAAGCTCCGCGTTTGAAGCGCATTCCTGGACGGCGCGTCCTTCGCTGTCGAATATGGTCAGTTTACTGAGCTTGTTCTTCTCGGTGAGGTTAGCGGACTCGTACGTATATTTAGCCATAATACAAAGGCGCTTATCCGTGGTATAATATGATTCCCACGGATGAAATTCCGGGTTCTCATCATCCAGATGCTGAATCATGCTGATACATCCCGCGTCGTCATAATACACGCGCTTCGCGGGTTTGCCGCCGGAAATACGTTCCACCAGACGCAGCCGGCCGAATAAGCCCGTAAAATACTCAGTGCGGATATGTTCGCCGTCTTTATAAACTTCATAGACGTTATCGCCAGTTTGCTTAGCGGACTCACC
>JAISZF010000296.1 GCA_031269415.1 Clostridiales bacterium | reverse complement strand
TTGGGAATGGCGAGGACCAGGCAAAGATACGGGCGTTTTGACGGGTATTATGTTTTAGACGTTCAAAAGCTTGCGAAAGAGCGGATTCACAACGCAAACAGCCCTTTCGGCATCAGCGTGAAGCGTTCTCGGCGATGTCAAAAGTATGAACCGGCTAAAAAACCGGCGATAAGCATGAATGCTCATCGCCGGTTTCCCTACCGGATCGATATCGAAACCCCCTCACAGTGCTTACATCGCCATTCAAAATATGCGCGTTCAGGTTTCAATTCGGACATAACAGACATGATAGTGCCGCCGTGCGCCACAATAATAACCCTCTCGCCGCCGCGTTCACGCGCCTGCGCGATAACAGCCCAAAACGCTCCGCGCGTTCGTTTGTTAAACCCCGCTAAGTCTTCGCCGTTTGGGCAGACCGGTTCGCAATCCGCCGCGATCCACGCGCGGTACTCGGGGTCGTTTTTCATTTCCTCCGCGCTCCTGCCTTCAAAATCGCCGAAATTCATCTCGCGGAAACCTTCGATTAAAACTATTTCCGAGCCGGGAAACATAATCTCAGCAGTCTGAACGCAGCGCGTCATCGGGCTGGCGTAAACATTCCGCTCGCATGATTCCGCCAACGACGCCGCTTGGGCAAAGCCTTCGCGGCAAAGATGCTCATCCGTTCCGCCGCCGAGATAGACGCGGCGTTTACCTCCCTCGGTTAACGCGTGGCGGATTAACTTTACTTCTATCATAATCAGCCTTTTATAGTTACGGGGATCCCCGACGTCATGCGCACGACGCGTTCGGCGCGTTCGGCCAATTTGCAGCAGAACCGCCCGATATTTTCGCGTAATTCCCGCTCACGTTTATCCGCGGGTATTATTCCGCACCCTACCTCGTTACAGGTTATTACCCGCATTTTATATAATTCATCAAGATCGGGAGCGTTTCCCGCGATAATGTATTCATGCAGATTATATAATATATCTTCATCCGCGAATCCCAGCGAACGCGCGTACGCGGCCTTACCAGACGCTTCGCCTCCCACGATCAAAACCATGTCAGACCCGCCTTATCGTTTATTATCACAGTCATGATTCCAAACAATTCGCAGATCGAGATCAGATACCCTGCTAAATCGCCGCTCATCCCCCCGAAGTCACGTTTAGACATCCGTCGGACCCATAGAATACATATTATTGAAGCGACTGCCGCGCCCCATGCAAATACGCCCGCCCATATAAGCCACAGAATACAGACAAAAAGAGTCGCCTCGCGTGAATCTCCGCGCAGCGTATCCGCCAGCCCGCCTTCGCTTGATCTAGGAAGCGCGGCAATGGCGATCCCAGCGGCGGCGCGGCTTATTACGGCGGTTGCTCCCAGTTTAAAAGCAACGGTTACATCCGGGGTAAACTCTGAACACAGCGCAAAATACGCCGTTAAATAAACGCCCAGCCAAATCGCGGCGAACGCGCCAATGCGAGGGTCTTTCAGGATCTCGCGCTTGCGTTCTGGCGCGGCGCGGCTGTTAATGGCATCCATTGTGTCGCAAAATCCGTCGAGGTGAATACCTCCCGTCAATATTACCGGTATAAGCGTTAATCCCGCTGAAAACAGAATTGCGCCAAATCCCAGCGCGTCAGCGGCCAGCGCCCATATGTAGATGAATATGCCCGTTAAAACGCCGACAAAAGGCAGCGCCGCAAGCGTGTATTTCATATTCGCCCGATCCCAATCCTGCCGGGGCATCGGGATTTTCGTAAATGTGGAAACAGCCATTATTATAGATCGGATGATTCTCATTTCAGCCTCACCGGAATCCCGGCCACCATTTCAAAAGCCTCGTCAAACTCCGCGGTGATTGCCGCGTTGAGCCGGCCAAGGAGGCTCACGTATTTTTCCACGCCCTCTTCATAGATAACGCCGTCGCTGCCAACATCATTAGTCACTACAATAATGTGAGCACAGCGGTTTGACAGATCCAGTACGCCACGCAAAACTCGCTCCCACGCGTTTGGATCTATTTTTCCGGTATCGTCAAACATTTCGTTCGCCAGAAGATTGCACAGACATTCAATCAGAACCGTGCCGCTTGGATCGAGACGCACTCCACCAATGTCCGTATAGCGTTCTATGGTTTCAAAGCCCTTGCCGCTTCTCAATTCGCGGTGACGGGCGATTCTTTGAAAATCCTCGCCGTCGTATGGACGCATTGCCGCCAAGTAATAGCGTGGTTCAGGATATTTGCTCGCGAGATATTCGGCGTGGAAACTCTTCCCGTTTGCCGCGCCGCCTGTCAGGATGATCTTCACGGTGTCATACCGATATCCGCGAACGTCATCAGGTCGTGATAGACGGCGGCGGCCATATCCAACAGGGGAATGATCGCGACAGCTCCCGTGCCTTCGCCTAATCGCATACCCGCGTGAATAACGGGGCACAATCCTAACGCGTTAAGCGCCAATTCCGCGCCGGGCTCCGCTGATACGTGGCTGGCAAGCATGGCCTGAACGGATCGCGGGCAAAGCCTTGCAGCGACAAGCGCGCTTACGCCGCTTATAAAACCGTCTATAATAACCGGTACCCCGTACAGCGCCCCGCCTATAAAGAGTCCCGCCATTCCGGCGATATCAAACCCGCCGAGTTTTCTCAGAGTATCGAACGCGTCCGCTCCATCGGGTTTATTTATGCTTATCGCCTGTTCAATGCATGTAATCTTATGACTCAGGCCGGCGTCGTCCAGCTTCACGCCGCGCCCTGTAACTTCTCGCGGCGGCCTGTCTAAAAGCACGGAGGCAATGGCCGAGCTTGTAGTCGTGTTACCAATGCCCATCTCACCGGCCGCCAATAGTTGGAAACCACACGCTTTCAGATCCCGTACAAGATCAATGCCGTATTGGACGGCTTCACGCGCCTGTTCATCCGTCATAGCCGCGCCTTGGGTAATGTCCGCCGTTCCGTTCGCGATGTGAGGGCCGTCAACTCCCTCAACCCGCCGTAACATGCCCATGTCGCGCAATACAATCTCCGCGCCGCAGGAGCTTGCCATGATACACGCCGCGCTGCGTTTCCGCGCCATAAACCCCGCCATTACCGCGGTTATCTCCGGTGGCGTGCTCGCTACGCCCCGTGCCGTAACGCCGTTATCCGCCGCGAGGATGATTGCGGCGCGTCTGCCGATCTCCACACTGCCGCTTATTCCCGCGATCTTTATGATATGCGACTCAAATTCTCCCAAGCTGCCGACAGGCTTCGCGATACTATCCCACCGCGCTTTCGCGGCGTCAACCGCCGCTTCGTCATACGGGAGAATGTTTTTATTAATCTCTGAAAAATTCATATATCGTTCCTCACGAATCTTTTTATCGACAAGTCCCGTTTTGTTCTTTTCGTTTCTGAATCCGTGTTACAATATCATCTTATATTCGTAAGTCGTTTTATCATCCTTCCCATTGCATATGGTATTTCTGAACATAAAAAAACTCTGCGCTCGGACACCGAAGTATGATAATATTATACGTACCACAGACGTTACTGTCAATGAGCTAAGTATTTTGCGCGAAAGCGGCTGATGAATGTTATAAAGCCATGATAATGAAAGGCGGTGTCTATGAAGGTTATCGCTATCATCGCGGCGGGCGGAATCGGCGCGCGCATAGGCGCGGGCGTGCCCAAACAATTTATCAATGTTAAGGGAAAGCCGATACTGGCATACACTCTTTTAAAATTTAACCTTTGCTCGGAAATTAACGAAATAATCCTCACAGCGCCGAAAGGATATGAAAGGTTAACACAGGAAACCGTTGAAGCGTATCATATAGATAGGGTAACTAAAATCGCGCCCGGCGGAGCCAATCGACAGGAGACTGTTTATAACGCCCTAATCGAAGCTCGCGACGCGGACGTCATCCTGGTTCACGACGCGGCCCGCCCCTTTGTCACTTGTGGCGCAATCGAACGCTCAATCGCGGAGGCACGGGTTACCGGCGCGTGCTCTATCGGGGTTCCGACAAAGGACACAATAAAGATATGCGATAAGTTCGGATTTGTAATCAACACTCCGCCGCGTGAGACGCTTTGGCAGATTCAGACCCCTCAGGCCTTCCTGTATCCGATTATCAGAAAGGCTCATGAACAAGCACGGCTCGACGGATACACAGCGACGGACGATTTAGAATTAACAGAGCGTATCGGACATCCCGCAAGGATAATTATGGGCAGTTATGCAAACATTAAAATTACGACCAGAGAGGATCTCTTGTTTTTTTCGTTAGGCGGTGATGCTTATAGCAACGGCGGTGTTTATACTTATTTTACTGATGTTGATGGCGGCGTTTCTGATTGCCTCGGTTGGGATAATACGCAGAATTAATACCCTGCCCGGGGTTATACCGTTGTTTTTATTCTATTTAATGGCTTTCACATGGGTTTTAGCGTATCTGATGTTTACCGCTCATCCGGACCCGGAAACCGCCTTGCTGTTCTATAGGTATTCCCTGGCGGCGAAATCGTATGCCTGCGTATTCCTGCTGCTATTCGCCATACACTTTACGAGCCCTTATATGAGTATTAAGCCGAGGATTTGGATATTAATCCTGATTATACCATCGGCGACTCTTTTGTTCACGATTCTCAATCAAAAAATAATTTTTCGCCAGATTGAGATCATTTTGTTTTATCCTTCCAAACATTTGTCTATACTTAAAGGTGTTTGGTTTTATGCAGACGCCTTTTACGGATATATATGCCTTTTATTATCAATTGTTTTTTTTGTCGGTCACTATAGGATCTCATCGGTTCTTTACAAATGGCAGTCCAGTATTTTTATCGTTGCCATCGCCCTGTTCTCCATACTGAATTTGACCAGCCTCCGCTCAGGTTATGACAGCGAAGGCAGCTTACTGGGTCTCGTGACGCTCTGTGTTATACTGTTTTTCACCTATCTGTACTATAAAACGTCGGATTTGGCCTTCCTCACCACAGGCGCGGTGTTTGACAAGATTTCCAGTATCGTCATAATCGTGGAAAGTAACGGCAATATTTTGTTTATGAACACGCTTGGTCGTCAGAAGTTCTCTTTTATATCACCTAACTGCGAGGGTATGCCGTACAAGGATTTGATCGACATCTGGCTGCGCGAGCGCTCCGGTACGATTCAACACGAAAACGGCGCAACCATTATCAGTGTTGAAGAGAATACGCGGCATTCTTATGAGCTGCTGACAAGCTCCGTCACGGACAAGAACGAAATAACTGTCGGCTCTTTTATAGAGCTGAGAGATATAACCGTTCAACAGGACGTTATAGCGAAGCTTTATCAGATGGTCAATTACGATCAATTAACCGGTGTCTTTAATCGCAGATTCTTTGAGGAGGAACGCGAGCGGTTTGACAAGGCGGAATTTTTGCCTCTGACCTTTATAACGGGAGATCTAAACGAACTCAAGAGCGTCAACGACACTTATGGCCACACTTATGGCGATAGGCTGATTATAGCCGCGGCGGAGACCCTGAGCAAATTTTCGCCCGATAATGGAAGAGTGTTCCGTATGGGCGGAGATGAGTTTGTGGTGCTCATTCCTAATAGCCCGGAAGCCGGAGCGAGGGATTTTATTGAAAAGGTATATTCGTTTATGTCCGAATATACTGAAGAGCCTTTCGGTAGAATAGATATCTCGTTGGGTTTTGCCGTACGCGATAGTATGCGTGTTTCCATTGATCAGACGTTGGAAGAGTCGGATATGGTTATGTATAAAGATAAAAAACAAAAGAAAATAAGCTTCAGGCAGGATGCCAGAACATACAATAAATGAGTATGATTTTTTTGTCCATGCTTGTTGACAATAATAATAAATTGTGTTATTCTGTATGCCGTAAGTCAGGGACGTTTTACGTCAATATTTTTTTATCTATGTAGGAGGATTTACATGAAGACAGGTACAGTAAAATGGTTCAACGCGGAGAAAGGCTATGGCTTTATCTCTATCCAGGGCGAGGATGACGTTTTCGTTCATTTCTCTGCTATCAATTCCGATGGGTTTAAGACGTTGGAAGAAGGCCAGGAAGTTCAGTTTGACGTAGTGCAAGGCGCGAAAGGTCCCCAGGCTGCAAATGTAGTTCGCTTATAATATTGCCGAAAGGCATTTTATAAAAGAGCATTTAGTAGGGTCTTTATACACGCTACAAAGCAATACTATCATCTGAAAAGGGGCAATAAAAAAAGCTGTCCAAACTGTGTTCTCAGTGGGGACGGCTTTTTCTTTGTTAATATTTGGTGTATACTATACTTATACTTATCAATAAAAGCATGAAAGCAGGGTAAATGTGCCGCGCGAGAGAACGGATATCAGAAATGTCGCGATTATCGCTCATGTGGATCACGGCAAAACAACTTTAGTTGATGAATTGCTGAAACAAAGCGGCGCCTTCCGCCAGAATCAGGTAGTAAAGGAACGCGTTATGGATTCCAATGATCTGGAACGGGAACGCGGCATCACTATCCTGGCTAAGAATACGGCGGTATTCTATAAGAATACAAAGATCAATATTGTGGATACCCCGGGCCACGCGGATTTCGGCGGGGAGGTCGAGCGGGTTCTTAAAATGGTCGACGGTGTCGTATTGGTTGTTGATGCCTTTGAGGGGCCAATGCCGCAAACAAAATTTGTTTTAAGGAACGCGTTGGAGCTCAATCTGCCTGTCGTCGTTTGTGTGAACAAGATAGACCGTCCTGATGCCCGGCCTCATGATGTTGTTGACGAGGTACTTGAACTCTTTATGGAGCTGGACGCCTCGAATGATCAGATAGACGCCCCGTTCGTGTACGCCTCGGCCAAGAAGGGCGTGGCGTTCGTTGAACTGGACGGTGTCGGGCAGGACATGAAGCCGCTGTTTGACACAATTTTGGAGTACATTCCAGCGCCGAAGGGAGATCCGGACGTTGACTTCCAAATCCTGATTACAACAATAGATTATAATGATTACGTCGGCCGCATAGGTATCGGCAAGGTTGAGAACGGCGTCGCCCGTGTAGGCGACGAAGCCGTTCTGATCAATATACACGAGCCGGAGAAGGCAAAACGTTTTCGTATAAGCAAGTTGTTCGAGTTTGAAGGACTGAATAGAATTGATGTTTCATCCGCCCGTTTCGGCTCTATCGTCGCGGTATCCGGAG
>JAISZF010000186.1 GCA_031269415.1 Clostridiales bacterium | reverse complement strand
GTGAACGTTTGTGAGCGGATCCTGGCGGCCGTCTTCCGTCGCCCCGTCTCGCGTCTCTTCTGGAACTACTCCGGTGACATCTCCAATCCCGCCGTTATCCATCCCTACTCCCTCCTCTGGATCTCCTCACGTCTTGCCGAGGATTGCTACTCAAGTCCCGCCGATCTAGTCCGGGATCTCCGCGTCTGTTTCCAGATAATACGCGTGATCAAAATAGACAAAAGGCTCGCCGCCCAGTCCCTCAAACAGCGGCGCAGGCTTTTTTACGGTCAGCGAGTTCCATCCCATATGAGGGATCTTCAGTTCCGCCCCGCCGTATTTGACTGAACGATCCTCGTCCAACCTGACGATTCGACCCGGCAGAAGTTTCAGCCCCTCAAACAGTCCGCCTTCCGTACTCTCGTCGAATATAAGCTGCATACCAAGGCAGATGCCAAGGAACATCCTGCCTTCGCTCACCGCTTGTTTAACAGCCAGATCCAAACCTCCAAGTTTCAGGGCGGATATGGCGTCGCCGAACGCGCCCACGCCCGGCAGCACAATCTTATCGCACCGTTCAATCTCGCTGGGGGTTTTTACGATGCCCGCGTCAAATCCCAGATAGGCGAAGGCTTTTTCCACGCTGCGCAGGTTGCCCATGCCGTAGTCGATTACGCCGATCATCATAACACTCCCTTGGTGCTGCGCGGGCCTTTGACGCGCGGATCGAGCGAAACGGCTTGCTCAATAGCCTGGCCGAACGCCTTAAACACAGCCTCGGCCATATGATGGCTGTTTCCGCTTGAAAGCAGTTTGATATGCAGCGTGCAGCCGGAATGTACAGCGAACGCGCGAAAGAATTCCTCAATCATCTCCGTATCCAGATCCCCTATGCGCGGAACTTGGAACCTCGCGTCATACGATAAGAATGGACGGCCGGAGAAATCCAAGGCGCAGAGCGCCAGTGACTCGTCCATGGGCACAACCTTCGAGCCGTAACGGGAAATCCCGCGCTTGTCGCCCAAGGCCGCCGCGAAAGCCATGCCCAAGGCTATGCCCGCGTCTTCCACCGTATGGTGCGTATCCACATTGAGGTCGCCCGAACATTTCAGGGTAAGATCCAGAAACCCATGCCTGGCCGTCTGAGCCAGCATGTGATCAAAGAATCCCACGCCGGTTTCAATATGGTACACGCCTCCGCCGTCCAGATTCAATTCTACCTTTACTTTGGTTTCATTGGTGTTCCGTTCGATCTCCACCGTCCGGCTCATAACATCCCCTTCCCGGCTCGGTTCCCCCGCTCCGGCGAGGCTGTACCGCGTATTCTTATGGAACCCGCGTGCGCGGTAAAGCCCTCCGCTTCCGCGAACAGGGCGATATCTCCGGCCAGCGCCGCCAAAGCCTCTTTTGAAAAGGAGATGATACCGGATTTCTTTGTAAAGTCGCCCACGGACAGCGCCGAGAAGAACCGGGCCGTTCCACCTGTGGGCAGCACGTGGTTAGGCCCGGCCATGTAATCGCCCAGAGGTTCCGGTGAATAATGCCCCAGAAAAATCGAGCCAGCGTTTTGTATATACGGCAGCAGCGCGAACGGCTCGGCCACCGCCAACTCCAAATGTTCGGGCGCTATGCGGTTGACGATTTCGATCCCCTGCCGTAAATTACCGACTATGATAATCTCGCCGTAATCGGCCAGCGATTTCTCAATAATATCCCTTCGGCTCAGCGAAGCCGACTGCCTCTCCAACTCTCGCGCCGCGCTCTCCGCCAACTCCCGGCTGTCCGTTACCAGAACGGCGGACGCCATTTCGTCATGCTCCGCCTGCGACAGCATGTCCGCGGCCACAAATTCCGGTCTGGCGCCGCCGTCCGCCAATACCAGCACCTCGCTCGGCCCCGCAGTGGAGTCCACGCCGACCGCCCCGAATACGCTCTTTTTCGCCAACTGTACATATATATTGCCCGGTCCGGTTATCTTATCCACCTTTGGTATGGTCTCCGTCCCATAGGCCAGCGCGGCCACCGCCTGTGCGCCTCCAACTTTATATATCTCGTCGACACCCGCCGTAAACGCGGCGGCAAGCGTCACAGCCGCCGCCTTGCCGTCCTGTCCCGGAGGCGTTACCATCACAATCCGCCCTACCCCCGCCGCTTTGGCCGGGGCGAGGTTCATCAGCACGCTGGATGGATACGCCGCCTTGCCGCCCGGCACATAAACGCCGCAGCAAGCCACCGGCCTCACAAGCTGGCCCAGGATCTCCCCGTTCGGCTTGGTTTCGAACCAGCTCTCGGTCCTTTGTTTCATGTGAAACGACAGTATACGCTCATACGAACGTTTGAGTATCTCTAAGAGTTCCGCGGGTACGGACTCCGCCGCCTCACGTAATTCTTCCGCGGACACTCGCAGGGTTTCGGGCGTCAGCGTGACGTGATCAAAATGTTCGGTATATTCTATAACCGCCCGATCTCCCTCGGCCCGAACCGCTCGTATAATCTCGTCCACCGCCGCCTGCGCCTGCGCGTTGTCGGACTCGCCGCGCTTCAGCCGATTTAGTGGCATCTCCGCCCCGTCCCCGCCGTATTCCGTTATCCTTATCATCAAACTCCCCTACTCTCTTTCAGCCGCCGAATTATATCGGTAATCCTGTCATACTCGGTCTTCATGCTGACCCTGTTTACCACCAGCCGCGCGGAAATATCGCAGACCTCTTCCAAAACCACCAGCCCGTTTTCTTGTAACGTGGAACCCGATTCCACTATATCCACAATAACATCCGAAAGCCCCACTATCGGACCCAGTTCCACGGAACCGTTCAGCTTCACAATCTCCGCCGTCTGTCTGCGCTTCTGATAAAAATGCCGCGCGGCGATGTTCGGATATTTGGTGGATACGCGTATATTATTGACGCGCCCCATTTTTTCCCTTATCTCCGGCGGGCCGGCCACGACCATGCGGCATTTGCCGAAACCCAGATCCATGGCCTCATAGAGATTCCGGCCTTCCTCCAGCAGCGAATCCGCGCCGGAAATCCCGATGTCCGCCGCGCCGTATTCCACATAGGTCGGCACGTCGTCGGCCTTGGCCAAAAAGAACCTCAGCCGCTGTTCTTCGTTCACAAAGATCAGCTTGCGCGATTTCTCCTTCATTTCCTCGCAAGCCAGGCCGATGTCCGCGAGCGTTTTCTTGGCGTCTTCCGCTAAGCGCCCCTTAGTAAGCGCGAATGTCAGATACCCCATGCGTCACCGCCCTCGAAATAATACACGCGCTCTATGCCTCGAGCCCTTGCCTCAGCCTCGTAATACTCACGCGGCGCTCCCACGGTCAGGCTGTTTTCCGTTCTTATCCCCTCCGCGCGCAGTTCCGCCGCTTTTAGAAAAGCCTCCTTACGGCCAGCCCGCGTATAAGCGATTAGAGCGCCGCCGGATAAAGGTTCTCCGCCGTCCAAAATAGCGGCCAGGTTGTCTAGTTTCAGCGAAAATCCTACCGCAGGAAAATCCTGCCCGTATTGTTTCACCAGGTTATCGTACCGCCCGCCGTCCAGCAGCGAGAAACCCGTGCCGCGCGCGTATACTCGGAACACGGCCCCCGTGTAATAATCCAGCGTTCCTGTCATGCCCAAATCAAAGAGGATGTATTCGGTGAGTCCGTAATCCGTCAGGGCGTCATAGATCTCACGCAGTGCCGAGACAGCCAGCGCGGAGGTTTCGTTATGTACCAGCCCTCCGGCCTCGTCCAGTATGCCAGCGTCGCCGGTAAGCATATTCAGCCGTTCCGTAAGTTTAATTAATCCATACGATAACTTTTTCCCCCTCAGCAGAGCCTCGGCCGCCACGATATTATGCCCCGCGATATGCCTGAGCGCGGCGGCCTTGTCTTCTTCCGCCATACCGCTCTCTTCAAGAGCGCCGCGAAAAAAGCCCGCGTGCCCCATATATACGCGGAATTCCGTAAGACCAGCCGCCCGCAGGCAGTTAACCGCCAGCGCAATCACCTCGGCGTCCGCTTCGGCTCCGCCGCCCAAGAGTTCCACTCCGCTTTCGGTAAATTCCCCCGCCTTCCCTTTGTAACTCTGATGGCATCGAAACGCGTTTTCCGTATAATAAAAACGCAGCGGCAGATCGGCGGGCGTATAATTCGTGGCCGCTATCCGCGCGACCGGCGGCGTCATGTCTGAACGCAGCGTTAGAACGTCTCCCTCGCGGTCTATGAGGCGGTACATCTGGCGCGGCGGCGCGGAACCGGCGCCTTCGAACACCTCGGCGTATTCCAACATCGGGCTTGATATAGGCGAATAGCCTGCCAGATAAAACGTATTCTCTATCTTTTGTTTCAGCTTGAGTTTGAATTGGTACGGCCCCGGCAGGGAATCTTTAAAGCCGTCGGGGGTATGGCGTTTGTTGTCTTTCATCATAATCACCCTCGGAGCTTATTATAAACCATTCATAACTTATTAAGCAATCCAATGACAATATTCCCGGCGTGATAAATCTTGAAAAAACGATGGATTTTGATATAATAATAACAGTAATATGGGGGCTATAACCATGAGATAGTCGCGAACAGTAAAAATCTTAGCTGCTATGTGGAATTTGTGGCTCTTGTCCGTGAATGACAGGGCGCGGGGTTAAAGTTGACAGACGCGATTACGAGAGTGGTTTATTATTGTATTAGCCAAAACATTCTCAGGTGTGGTAACGGCCTAAAAATAAACGCTGACATCAACGCGGCTTTTCAAATGATTAAAAAAGTATCCCCAAACGCCTATATCAATGGGGTAGAGGGCGTAGGGTTGTGCCCTGTTGTCGTAAACGTCTCATAAATTGCTGCATTACATAATTTACGTTGAACAATATAGAATATGTTAAAATTATTAATAAAATTTATCAGTTTTAACGTAATTTACAACCTAATGTATATAATCCACCAAAAAACTCAAGCGAACAGAGGCGCCCCATGAAAATCGCGATCGACGCCCAGCCGGTTATTGATAGCCAAAAGACCGGCATTGGGTTTTATGAATACAATATAATCTCGTGGATGCTGAAGCGTTGGAAGGAACACGAGTACATATTCAATTGCTTTAAATTCCACCGTCTCAGCGAGGCCGAAACGGCTCTGCGGGAATTTACGGAAAGCGGCGGAAAATCGAATATCTGTACCCTGCTGCCATGCTCGCTGTACCGGCTGATGTCTAATTTAGCACCCGTGCCGTACAGCGTTTTTTTCGGGAAGGACGCGGATATATCGCTGTTCTTCAACTTTATCGCGCCGCCCGGTGCGGCCGGCCGAAGTATCATTGTAATCCACGACATGTGTTACCTCGCGTTCCCCGAAACCGTCCGGTTCCGTACGAAGGCGATGCTGGATTTAAGTCTGAAAGCATCTGTCAGGCGCGCCTCGGCTATTATTACTGATTCCGAATTCAGTAAAAGCGAGATCGTCAAATATATGGGGGTTGATCCCGATCGGGTGACAGTAGCGCACTGCGGGGTTGACACGCGTGTGTTTTACCCCGCCGAGGCGGATCGTTTAGACAGAGCTAAGAAAAAATACGGCATTCCCGATACTTACCTCCTGTACGCCGGAACACTGGAACCCAGAAAGAATATTGAGCGGCTTATTGAGGCTTACGCCGGATTGCTTATTGAGGAACCTTCCGCGCCGTCTCTGGTTCTGACGGGGCGCAAGGGCTGGCTGTACGACAGTATATTTGAAAAGGTTCGGACACATGGCCTGGAAGAAAGGATAATCTTTACGGGTTATATCGACGGCGCGGACATGCCCGCGCTGTTAAGCGGCACATTGGTGTTCCTGTTCCCCTCTCTGTACGAAGGCTTCGGAATGCCCCCGCTGGAGGCCATGGCCTGCGGCGCGCCGGTGCTAACCTCTACGGCGGCGTCTTTGCCGGAGGTTGTGGGCGACGCGGCGGTTATGGTGGATCCGTATGATACGAAAGCAATAAAGGAGGGCATGAAAAGGCTTATTAACGATCCGGCGCTTCGCCGCGATCTATCAGCCAAAGGCCCGGAACGCGCAAAAAAATTCAGTTGGGAACGCTCCGCCGGGATTATAATGGGCGTATGTGAAGAAACGCGGGCGCGGAATCCATCTCCGCGGGGGGGAGGATTATGAAAAAGCTGAGGGTTCTGCAAGTCAACAAGCTCTATCCGCCCGTAATCGGAGGCGTTGAACAGGTTGTGCGGCAGATCGCCGAAGGTCTTGCCGGGGAAACGGACATGAAGGTGCTGGTATGCGGGCAAAGGCTAAAGGGATACGTTGAGGAAATCAACGGAGTGGAGATTCACCGCGCCGGCAGCCTCGGGGTCGCGTTCTCCCTGCCGCTTTCGTTTCAGTTTTTCTCGTGGTTACGTGTGCTGTCGAAAGATTGTGATGTATTGCATATACATATGCCTTTCCCTTTGGCTGATCTGGCTATGCGTCTCTTCGGATTCAATGGCGGGGTCGTGCTGTGGTGGCATTCCGATATTGTGAGGCAAAAATATTTTAAGTGGCTCTACAATCCGCTTTTGACGCGGTTGCTGAAAAGAGCGGACGTTATTGTCGCGGCCACCGAGGGGCATATTACCGGTTCCGAGTATTTGCCTAAGTACAGGGATAAATGCGTGGTCATACCCTTTGGCGTGGAAATTCTTCCGACTTCCAATAAAACGGATCAATTCGGGAATAATGACAAAGAAATAGCGTTCTTGTCTGTGGGCCGGTTGATTTATTATAAAGGATATGATATTCTGTTAAAAGCTTTCGCGCGTGTCCCTCGCGGGAATTTGGCGATAATCGGCGACGGCCCATTAAGGAATCCCTTAGAAAAACTGGCTGAAAACTTGGGGGTCGCGGACAGGGTTGTGTTTCGCGGAAGCGTAGGCGACAGTGAATTGGAAGAAGCCTTTACAGAATGCGATGTATTCGTATTGCCGTCTATCGCCAAGAGCGAGGCGTTTGGGCTGGTTCAGATCGAGGCGATGGCGCGCGGGAAACCGGTGATTAACACAAAACTCAACAGCGGAGTGCCGTATGTGAGTTTAAATGGCGTTACCGGGCTGACGGTTCCCCCGGGAGACGTAAACGCGCTGGCCGAGGCGATAACTTTACTGGCTGAAGATTCCGAACTGAGGTTAAAGTACGGCCAGGCGGCTTTGACGAGGGTTCGGGAAGAATTTTCTTTACATAAGATGCTGGAAAGCGTAATGAAGGTTTACAGGGCTGTTTACCAGGAGCGGGAGTGATTCTAATGAAGACAACAGCGGTGATCATGGCGGGCGGCAAGGGCGAACGGTTTTGGCCTAAAAGCCGGAGCAATATGCCCAAACAGTTTCTGTCGCTGACCGGCGACGGCAAGACCATGATACGACTGACCGCCGAGCGTCATTTGCCCATGGTTTCATGGGAAGACATATACGTGGTCACAAACCGCGACTATGTGCCGCTGGTTACCGAACAGGTTCCGGAGATCCCCGCCGAAAATATCCTGGCCGAGCCTACAGCCCGCAATACCGCTCCATGTGTCGGATACGCCGCCTCCGTAATCCAGCAAAAATACGGCGACGCCGTTATGCTGGTATTAGCCAGCGATCATCTGATTAAAAACAACCGTATGTACTTGGACACCATGGCCCAAGCCGCCGAGATCGCCATTGAGGGCGACAGCCTTTGCACGGTGGGCATAACGCCCTCTTATCCGGAAACAGGTTACGGCTATATACACTTTGGCTATGATGAGAATACGCCGAAACACAGAGGAGTTTACACGGTTAAGAAATTCGTCGAGAAACCCGACTTAGCCACGGCAAAGGAATATTTAAATTCCGGCGAGTATTTATGGAATTCCGGCATGTTTGTGTGGAAAGCCTCGTCTATATTGGATCGTATAAGGAAACTAATGCCGGATCTTTATAATGGGCTTTCGGAGATTGCTGAAAGCCGGGGGGAATACGACGCGGAGGCCGTGCTGGAGCGCGTGTACAGGACTTTCCCTTCCGTTTCGATTGATTACGGTATAATGGAAAAAGCCGAAGGCGTTTTCACCATACCCGGCTCGTTCGGCTGGGACGACGCGGGTAGTTGGCTGGCGTTGGCCCGGATTAATAAAACCGATGAAAACGGCAATATCGTGAACGGCGACGTTATTACCATAGGGACAAGGGATTGCATAATAGTGGGAGGTGGCAGGCTTATCGCGACGGTCGGCCTGGAGGATACAGTTGTGGTGGATACGGACGACACGCTGCTTATAGCGCGGAAGGAGTCCGCGCAGGATATTAAGAAGGTAATTGAGAACCTGAAGATCTGCAATCGCCGTTCTTTGGTGTAGCGGTTAACTCGGAGGGAATTATGAAGAACGCGCTGATAACCGGTATAACCGGGCAGGACGGCTCTTATCTGTCCGAACTGTTGTTGGAAAAGGGATATAATGTTTACGGCGTAATGCGCCGCAAGAGCGTTGTGGATTACGGCAACACAGCGCATATTAAAGACAGGATCCATTTTATTTACGCCGATATGACGGATGTGGTATCGCTGATAACAGCGATGAAGATCTCACAGGCTGACGAAGTGTATAACCTCGCGGCGCAGTCTTTTGTGGCTACCAGTTGGGAACAGCCCATCGCAACCGCCGATATAGACGCTATCGGCGTTACCAACATATTGGAAGCCATTCGCGTAGTAAAGCCGGAAGCAAAATTCTATCAGGCTTCCTCGTCGGAGATGTTCGGGCTTGTACAGGAAATACCGCAGACGGAGAATACGCCTTTCTACCCCAGAAGCCCTTACGGCGTGGCTAAACTGTACGGTCACTGGATCACCAAGAATTACAGGGAAAGCTATGGTATGTTCGCGTGTTCCGGTATCCTGTTCAACCACGAATCGGAGCGCAGGGGCAAGGAGTTTGTCACGAGGAAGATAACGGACGCTGCCTCTAGGATAAAGCTGGGGCTGGCGAGTCATGTTGAATTGGGGAATATGGACGCCAAACGAGACTGGGGCCACAGCAGGGATTATGTAAGGGCGATGTGGCTGATGCTGCAACAGGATAAGCCGGACGATTTTGTCGTGGCTACCGGGGAAACTCATACAATTAGGGAATTCGCCGCTTTGGCCTTTGGGAAGATCGGCGCGGATATCGAGTGGATTGGCAAAGGCGCGGATGAAAACGGGGTGGATCGCCTTTCGGGGAAGACACTTGTAAAGGTCAGCCCGAAGTTTTTCAGACCCGCCGAGGTCGATTTTCTGCTTGGGAACCCTGCTAAAGCTGAGAGGGTTTTAGGGTGGAAACGCGAGGTTCCGTTTGATGGATTGATTGAACTGATGGTGGAGAATGATCTGCTGCTTAACGGGCCAGAGAGAGGCGGGCGGGTTTGAAAGCGTTAATCATCGGCGCCGCCGGGTTTGTCGGTAAACACCTTATCGATCATTTAACCGCGTTGAATTGGTACATAGCCGCGACACGCCTGCCTTGCGAAATAATCGATTCCGGAGTGGATCAATATGAGCTGGA
>JAISZF010000185.1 GCA_031269415.1 Clostridiales bacterium | reverse complement strand
TACTTTCCGACGTTGACCTTCAAATCCGATAACGCTATTTGCATGGCTTAAAGCTCCCTTCGGTTTCATGATACAATCATTGTAGCGTATCGGTGCTGTTTTGTCAAATATTTTGGTGCTGTTTTAGAAGTTGTGTCAACGCATTGTATCCGCGATATCCCGCATCTTTTTCCCTTCGGCGTTTAAAAACTTCGCGTAAACGTTCATCTGGTCGCCAAAACAGATATGCCTGACGCCCAAGTCTACACATAACCCTGCAACTTTCTATGAAGCGTTCAGCCCAAAAGTAGCATTTGAATTGGCGCATAAATTTGAGTTCCACTATACACCCAAACTAGTAAATCTCCTCGAACATAAAAACATTCATAAACATACGTTTGCCGAACTATTGGTCAGTTTGATCTGGTTTATAGGTTTACAAGCTACTAGATATAATTATATCCTAAATTCAAAGCTTTCAGATTTGAGTCATACAGATCCCTTTTCCGTTCAGGCACAGTCTTTTTCAGTGCGGCTTCAATATCTTCATAGGCGCATATATTCGTTTCTTTAATGAACTTCCCCACCATGATCATATTGGCAAGCCCGGATAGCCCGTTCTCGTGCGCCATTTTGGTGGCGGGGATGTACCAGCCCGTCAGATCGGCGCGGTTCAGGCGGCGCGAAATCAGTGAACTGTCGATGAATACACTCCCGTTCGCGGCGCAGTCCGGCTCGTAGCGATCCAGCGACGGCGCGTTCATTACGATTAGTATATCCGGCTGGTTTACGATTGGCGAGCCTATCGGCGAGTCACTGAGGATAACACTGCAATTGGCGGTGCCGCCTCGCATCTCCGGGCCGTATGAGGGCAGCCAGCTCACCTGTTTCTCGTTAATCAGCCCCGCGTAAACCAGAAATTTACCGGCGAACAGTATGCCTTGCCCGCCGAAGCCCGATACCAGTATATTGGCTTCGCTCATTTGGTTTCGCCTCCCATATCCTTATAGACGCCCAAGGGATAATAAGGGATCATGCGTTCGCGCAGCCAGCCCAGCGCCTTAACCGGACTCAGTCCCCAGTTAGTGGGGCATGTGGAGAGTACTTCCACAATTGTGAGTCCCTTGCCTTCGGTTTGATACGTGAAAGCCTTTTTTATAGCTTTTTTAGCGTTTCTTACGTTCCTCACGCTATCCGCGGCGACGCGTTCGGCGTAGTATGTGCCGTCCATCGCGGACAGCAGCTCACATACCTTTACAGGGTAACCGGCGGATTGCGTGTCACGTCCATAGGGAGACGTCTGCGTTATTTGCCCGGGAAGAGAAGTCGGGGCCATCTGCCCGCCCGTCATGCCGTATATGGCGTTGTTAATGAATATGATAGTGATTTTCTCGCCGCGCGCGGCGCTGTGAACCGTTTCAGCCGTACCAATGGCCGCCAGGTCGCCGTCGCCTTGATATGTGAACACCACGCTGTCCGGCAGGGCGCGCTTCACGCCCGTAGCTACCGCGGGCGCGCGACCGTGTGCGGCCTGAATCATATCGCACTCGAAATAATCATACGCCATAACCGCGCAGCCCACCGGGGCGATGCCGACAGTTCTGCCCGTGATATCCAGTTCGTCCAGGGTTTCCGCGATCAGGCGGTGAACAATCCCGTGTGTGCAGCCCGGACAGTAATGCGTTGTTACGTCCGAAAGCGCCTTTGGACGTTCAAACACTATGCTCATGCCGTTTCACCCCCGTTGACCGCTTCTATCACGGCCAGTATTTCCCCCGGCGTATGCACCATGCCGCCGGTTCGCCCACAGAAGGCGACAGGTCGTTTACATTCAATAGCGAGTTTCACGTCGTCGATCATCTGTCCCATGCTCATCTCGACGCACACAAACGCCTTGGCGTGTTCCGCCGCGTGTTTCAATGCCCGCGACGGGAATGGCCACAGGGTTATGGGACGCAGCAAGCCGGCCTTTATACCAATGGCGCGCGCCTGAGCGATCGCGTTTTTACATATACGGGAGGAAGCGCCGTACGCTACCAGAATAATATCCGCGTCGTCAGTCATATACGATTCATGAAGCTGTTCTTTTTCTTCAGCGAGCTTATAGCGTTTAAAACGCTCGATATTAATCTGTTCCAATTGATTGGGCTTCAGATAAAGCGAGTTTGTTATGTTCTTCTTCCTCTTACCGCCCGTTCCGTTTGTAGCCCATGTCTTTTCCGGAAGATCGGCGGAAGGGTTCGGCCTCAGTTCTACCGGCTCCATCATCTGGCCTAAAATGCCGTCGCCCAGAATCATAACAGGCATGCGATAGGTATCCGCCAGGTCGAACGCCCGTTGTGTGAGATCCACGATTTCCTGTATGTTATTGGGCGCGAGCGCGATGATATGAAAATCCCCGTGGCCGGTGGAACGCGTGGCCTGCCAGTAATCGGCCTGCGACGGCTGTATGCCGCCCAATCCGGGGCCGCCGCGCTGTATGTTCACGATAACGGCGGGCAGATCGCATCCCGCCATATAGGAAATGCCTTCGCTCATGAGCGATATGCCAGGGCTGGAGGATGAGGTCATAGCGCGGACTCCCGCGCTCGCCGCGCCCAGAATCATGTTGATGGACGCGACCTCGCTCTCCGCCTGCAGATACACACCGCCGATCTTTGGCAGGCGTTTGGACATATACGCCGCGACTTCCGTTTGCGGGGTAATGGGATAACCGAAGAAATGCCGGCACCCGGCCATTATCGCCGCTTCGGCGATAGCTTCGTTGCCTTTCATCAATACCTTTTCCATGGAGCCTCCTTATTTTTCCACAGTTATAATCACGTCCGGGCACATTTGGGCGCAGAACGCGCAAGCTATACATTTTTCCTGATCGGTAATTTGCGCCGGATGAAATCCTTTCGCGTTCATTATATCCGGCGATAACTCAATTATCTTTTTGGGGCAGGCGTCCACACACAGACCGCAGCCCTTGCAGCGATCGATATTAAAGCTGACTTTTGGCAAGTACATCCCTCCCATCATTTATCAGTTAATTTGCCATTCCTTTTTTCCGTATATTTCTAACGGAAACAGCCCGTCAATACCCGGCAGATCGTCAATCAGACCGCGAGCCGCGCCCGTGAACGCCACAGGCAGGCCGCACAGTTCCGATACATCGCTGATATATCGTAAACTTGAGAGAATATCCTCCGGCGAGGTCTGCCCGCCCAGATTGGAATTGTTAACGACGCCCGTGAATTTTATACGCGCCGCGCTTTCGATCTCGTTTTTAATTGCCAAAACCTGCCTGGGATCTCTGGAAAGCGGACGGTATTTATTGCACACCAGCAGCACGCTCGCGTCTTCCTCCCGTATATAATCCGCGTACTTGCCTACCGCGTACGCCCCGCGATCGTCGCCGCCCACGTCTATGACGCCGAGACATGATTTGTCGTCGAATATTGTAATGGCCTCGCCGGGCATTGAGGGCGCTTCCAGGTTGGAGTTGGCGAAGCGCGAGGCGATAACTTCCACACCCACGCCGCCCAATACATCCGCGCTGTCCAAACTCCGGAAATAGGGGTTCACTATGTCTAGATCGGCCAAGATGACGCGTCTGTCCGGATGTAACCGCTTCAGCGCGGCCGCGTAGTTAACGGCCAGATTGGTTTTGCCGCTGCCGTAGTGGCCCGCGAATAGAGTTATACGTTCATGGGTCATAAGACAACCCTTCCAGTGTCAGCTCACCATTCAAACTCCCGAAGCCAAAATCGTCATAGATTCTATCAGCGGCAGCCTCCAGCCCCATTTGATGCCCAACGCGAAAATGCAGCCGCATCGCGTCCAACGGAATTACGTTAATTAATTCCGAGCTGCGCACACAATATTTCCACTGATAGAACGCGTAAATTTGCCCTACCCACTGAGGTAAAAAACCTCCCCATTCCTCACCGCGCTGATAGCCGCCAGGGCATTCGTCATCCAGAAATACTGACATTACTTCTTTAGGGGGCATATTCGCGTATTTCCAGTTGCCGATATCTAAAAGCGCCCTGATACGGGATTTCATAAACGCTTCTATAAACCACTTTTCGTCTACATTCGGCAGTTCATCCCTTATATCAAAAAAAAGCCTGCCCTGCATGTTTACGATATCCGGCAGGTAAAGTTCCGTATACGCTCCCATAATCACTCTCCATAATAGTACGCCGCCTTTTGATCCATCTTTCAATTTTTATTATAACATATTTTATCAAAAAAAGAGTATAACCCATGACGCCCCGTAAGCACCAATAGATCCCCTTGCGTATCCAAGCCGCGTGGCATTATAATAATATCTATTAGGGGGGAAAAAAGCGTTGAACGGAAAATTTACAAGATTTTTATCTTACTACAGGCCCTACAAAAGAGTCTTAGCGGCGGATTTATTCTTTGCGCTTCTGGCGTCGGTGGCGGTTTTGGCGTATCCGCTGCTCGTGAACAGAATAACAGGCCAGGCTATCTCGCCGGACGGCATAGCCACCGACCTGCTGATCAGGACCTCGGCGGTGTTCCTGTTCCTCATCGTAATCGAGTTTGTCAGCAATTTCTATATCACCTACTGGGGCCACGTGATGGGCGCCAAGATGGAATTTGACATGAGAAACGATCTGTTTCAGCATCTTCAAAAGCTGTCTTTCAGCTATTACGACAACCAGAAGACCGGCCAATTAATGTCCCGCATCACCACGGACCTCTTTGACGTAACAGAACTGGCGCATCACGGGCCGGAGGACGTTGTAATCTCCATCGTCAAGATCATCGGCTCTCTCATTATTTTAACGCGCGTCAACTTGCCGCTGACACTGACGATCGCCGCCGTGCTGCCGTTTATGGTTATTTTCGCGGTGCACTGCAACAAACTTATGAAAACGGCGTTCAAGCGCAACCGTGAACGTATCGCGGATATAAACGCGCAGATAGAAGACAGCCTTTCCGGGGTGCGCGTGGTCAAATCTTTCGCGAACGAGGAGTTGGAAATCAGCAAATTCAACATCGGGAACACGAGGTTTGTTGACAGCAAACGCGACAGTTACCGCTATATGGCCGTGTTCCACAGCGGGCTGGGCGCGTTTGTATCGTTTATTACCATTCTGGTGGTGATCGCCGGCGCGGGGTTTATCAATATGGGGAGGTTTAATTTGCCGGAATTAATCACCTTTCTGCTGTACATAAATACCCTGATAGAACCCGTCCGCAAGTTAATCAATTTTACCGAGCAGTTTCAAAACGGCGCGGCGGGCTTTACGCGGTTTCAGGAGATCATGGAGATAAGCCCGGACATTACGGACAGCCCGGGCGCGGCGGACTCGCCGCGAGCCAAAGGCCGTGTCGAATTTGAGAACGTCTCGTTCAGGTACGCCGAAAATCTTCCGTATGTGCTGCGCGGCGTAAACATGAGCGTCGCCCCGGGGGAATACGTGGCTCTGGTCGGCGCTTCCGGAGTCGGGAAAACCACGCTGTGCAGCCTTATACCGCGGTTTTACGAGACAACGGAGGGCTCGATCAAACTAGACGGCAGTGATATCCGCGAATTCACCGTAAAATCACTGCGTAATCAAATTGGGATTGTACAGCAGGACGTGTATCTGTTCACTGGCACAGTCAAGGACAATATCCGCTACGGCAAGCCCGAGGCGTCGGATGAGGAAATCATTGAAGCCGCGAAGCGCGCTAACGCTCACGAGTTTATTATGGAACTGCCCGACGGCTACGATACAGATATAGGCCAACGCGGGGTAAAACTCTCCGGCGGGCAGAAGCAACGGCTGAGTATAGCGAGGGTGTTTTTGAAAAACCCGCCTATTCTTATATTCGACGAGGCGACCTCCGCTTTGGATAATGAAAGCGAACAGATTGTGCAGGAGAGTTTTGAAAAGCTGGCGAAAAACCGTACAACCTTTGTAATAGCTCACAGGCTTTCCACCATCAGAAACGCCGGGCGGATTATCGTGCTGGACGGCGACGGAATCGCGGAACAGGGGCCGCATGATCGGCTTATGAATCTGAAAGGCGTGTACGCGAAATTTTATCAAATGTCCGCGCCGCGGATTACGGCTGCGCAATGATACGCATACTAATGTACAGCTATAGGGGGAGTTGACGCCGTGAAACTGTATTTAGAAACGACGATGTTTAATATCATCCCCGCGCGTTTCCGGGTTGATGGCGCGCGCATCGCCATAGCATCCATGCGCGAGCTTGATTATCTGCTTTCGTATAACTTTCAGCATATTAACCGCGCAAAAACTAAGGAGGTGCGGTATGCCTTTAGACGGAGTAACGGTTTCAGCCATTGTACACGAACTTCGGGAAAAAATATTGGACGGACGCGTGGATAAGATCTATCAGCCCGAAAGCGACGAGATCATTCTGCAAATACGCGCGAAGGGCGCTAACCGTAAGCTGCTGATGTCCGCTGGAAACGCGCAGCCGCGCGTTCATTTGACTCAATACAATAAGGATAACCCGATGAAGCCGCCGCAGTTTTGCATGGTGCTGCGCAAGCATTTGACCGGCGGTAAGATTTTGGATATCGTTCAGCCTGACTTCGAGCGCATAATTGAGATCTATATCGAATCCATGAGCGAGATGGGCGATTTGTCCATAACGCTTGAGCGTCGAAATAATGGGCAAGCACAGCAATATTATTTTAACCGATGAGGACGGCGTTGTTCTGGACGCCGCGAAACATATATCCTTCGATAAAAGCTCGGTCAGGCAGGTTCTACCGGGCGTAAGGTTCACGGTTCCGCCGGGCGGCAAACGAAACCCGCTGGAAGAGGATAGAGCCGGATTTGAAGCGGTATTATACGCGACGCCGGGCGAAAAGATACAAACCTTGATATTCCGCGCGTATAACGGATTAAGCCCGATTATGTCCTCTGAAATCTGCGAACGAGCCGAGGTTTCGCCGGACACGAGGCCGGAAGAGATGAGCGGCGAGCGGGCGGCCCAGTTGTATGAGGCTTTTCGCGCATGTATAGAGGACATAACGCTGCGTAAATATGTAAACCTCATATACCTGGACGCTTCGGGCAAGCCCAAAGACTTCGGCAGCCTCTTGATAACTCAGTACGCGGATTATGACACGGCGTCATTCGATTCCCCGTCGGAAATGACGGAGGTATTCTGCCGGGAACGCGACGCCGCGTACCGGATGTCACAAAAGACAGCCGACCTGCGCAAACTGACGCAGCAGAATATCGAGCGCTGCGCCAGAAAAGCGGAGATGTACCTGCGGACGCTGGACGAGATCAAAGACAGGGACAGCGACAGGGTAAAGGGGGAACTGTTAACCGCCAGTATATACTCAGCGAAAAAAGGCATGACCTCGCTGATCGTCCAGAATTTTTACGAAGAGGGGAACCCTGACATGACGATTCCCCTGGATCCAAACCTGACTCCCGCTGAGAACGCGCAGGCGTATTTTAAGAAATACAACAAGGCCAAACGTTCGTACGCCGCGCTTCAGGATCAAACGCGGCGCAATAACGAGGATTTAACCTACTTGGCCGGCGTCCAAAACGCGGTCGAAAACGCCTCGGATGAAAGCGATATAGCCGATATACGTGATGAATTGGCTGAAACAGGCTTTATAAAGAAACGCGCGTCAAGCGGAAAACAGAAAACAAAGAAGTCAAAACCCATGAAGTTTATCTCTTCAGACGGTTTTGACATCTACGTGGGGAAAAACAATAAGCAGAACGACGAACTGACACTCCGCTTCGCCGCTTCGGACGATATTTGGCTGCATACAAAGGAAATACCTGGATCGCACGTAATAATAAAATCCCGCGGAGCGGATGTTTCCGACGCCGCCCTGCGGGAAGCCGCGCTGCTGGCGGCGTATTACAGCAAGGCGCGGCAATCTTCACAGGTTCCTGTGGATTACACCCTCAAAAAGAATGTAAAGAAGCCAAACGGGGCTAAACCCGGGATGGTCATATATGTGTCCAATAAGACAATTTATATTACCCCGGAAGAGGAACTGGTGAGGCGCGTTAAACAGAGTTATATTTAGATCGGTACAGATTCGCGATGGTAAGCATAAACTGACTGTTCGACGGTTTGTCTGCGCCTGTTTTCAGATTTCCCGCCAAAGCCTTGAAATTCTCGCCGCCGCCGCTTTCCCACGCCGTAGAGATGGCGTTGCGGATGGCGCGCTCAACACGGACAGGCGTTGACTGCCATTTCTTAGCTATGTATGGGTATAAAGCCTTTGTTATATTATTTTCCATAGCGGCGTCTTCCACCAGCGCCACGACACCCGTTATAAGGTAATGATAACCTTTAAGGTGCGATCCGACGCGGACGCTGTTAAGCTGCTTTACCGTGAATTCCAGTATGCCCGACGAGTCTTTGCCCGCGTATCCGCTGGATGGGAGCAGGCGTTTGAAAAAGTATATCTCTTTTATATGGCGCGCCACTGTGTCCATATTCAGCGGCTTTACCAGGAAGTAATCCGCGCCGGACTGAAGAGATTCCTTGCTTAACGTTTGCTGGCAGGGTTCGGCGGTCAAAATAAAAACCGGTCTGTCTGCTTTATTGCTCTGCGCGGCTTTAAGCAGGGAGATACTGTCGCCGCACACATTTAGAAGCACGATGTCAGCCTTGTTGAGAATCGTCGTGTACTCGGAGCTTATAAAACTTTCCGCCGTACTTACAATATTATAGGCTTTATCCATGGCGAGCGCCTTTTTGAGATCAAGCCTCGTTTGAGGATCACGTTCTGTAATGATTATGGATATTTTACGATTGTCCATTATTCACCCCCAGTATTATTTGATCTGTATCATTTTATACCATAGAGATGTATTTACACAACATTTATCGACATTTATACAGGGATTATTTACGCTAATAAAAAATATCGAAACGTACTAAGGGTGAGAAGAAAGTATGCTGAAAGTCTTTTTAGTAGAGGATGAGTACGTCGTCCGTAAAGGCATCAGGGACAATATTGACTGGACGAGCGAGGGCTTTATTTTCTGCGGCGAGGCGGCGAGGCGGCGGACGGCGAATTGGCCTATCCCTTGATACAGCGGGAAAAGCCCGACATTATCATTACCGATATCCGTATGCCGTTCATGGACGGACTGGAATTGAGCCAGCTCATCAGGAACGAGCTTCCCGAAAGCAAGATCATCATTCTCAGCGGGCATGAAGAGTTTTCTTACGCCCAAAAGGCCCTTAAACTCGGGATTGCCGAATATATATTGAAGCCCGTCAGCGGCGCGGAACTCGTCGCCAGCGTAAAGAGCGTGGCGGAGCGGATCAAGCGGGAACGCGAGGAAAAACATTACACACGGGACGAGAGTAACGGCAAAAGCCGTCTATTTGAGGCAATTATTTCAGGCGCGCTTCCTATCGCGAAGATCCTGGATCGCGGCAGACAGTTGAATATAGAATTGAGCGCGAGGTTTTTCCAGATCATTCTGTTCAAATATTATTTCAACACGAGCGCCGGACCCGGTTACGCTGAAGACATATTGGCGCTTAACGAAAGAATTAACCAAATCAGCGCGAAGGCGGGCAACGTGATCCTATTCGACCGTTTATTGGACGGAACCGCCGCGATCATTAAAGAGGATTCCTTTGAACGGCTTGCCGCCGCGCGCCAAGCGTACATAAACAGTATTGAGTCCGTATTTTCCGAATATGAAACACTGCGCTATTTCGGCGGTATCGGAAAGCCCGTCGAACGGCTAACGCTGCTGCCCGAATCGTTCGAGAACGCCGCGCGCGCGTTTTCCGCGCGGTTTGTGTCGGACAGAAACGCCTTCATAGACGACAGTGAAATAGACTTCATGGGTAAACAGGGAGGCGTGTATCCGTCGGCGGACGCGCCGCGAACACAGGAAAACGAGCCCATCGAGCAGCGCAATAATCACTATCACCTGATGATACAGCGCGCTAAGGAGTACATCGCAGCTCACTACGCCGACGAGGATATTTCCCTCAGCGACGTTGCGAGATTCGTCAATATCAGCCCGAGTTATTTCAGCGCTCTGTTCAGCCGAGAAACAGGGCAGAGTCTAATTCGCTGCCTTACTGAATATCGCGTGAATAAGGCGAAAGAACTGTTGCGCTCCTCGGATATGTCAGCTTCGGAGATCGGCGCCGCCGTAGGTTATAAAGATCCGCATTATTTTTCGTATATATTCAAGAAAACGCAGAATTGCTCACCCATGCAATACCGCGCGTCGCAAAAGCATATGTAGGCTGTATCGAGGATGTCTTTTGCAAAGCTGGAATAGAAATAATCTGTCAAGAAAACCATGAAAAATAGATTGTAATTAGTTATAATAGCGGTCAATGCTTTCGGTAGAGTGCCTTGATTTTGGGTGCGAACCATAAGTGATCATTGGCTTCCCAGGAGGTTCGCACCGGATTTTTATTGAAAGTTGTGTCGAAAGAAGTAATGCGAGGTTTGTTTAGACGGATTTATTTGTGTTTGATGTGGCAAGTCATACAGATGTATTTGCTTTTAATGAGAAAAAATGTACATCTTTGCTGTCGCGCCTCGTGAAGGCGCATATACTGAAATTATTTATCAGCACTTTCCATATCATTGAAATTCTGCTAATAATATCACCGCTGCGCTATATAGTCCATCCCGCCACGCTTGACACACCCTAGACGCGAGTGTACTATTCAATTACAATTAGCCTTGATACGGAGCGGTGGGAAGATACTATGCTAAAAGTCTTTTTAGTAGAGAGATAGCGGGTGATTGGCTTATGCGATTATTCAAACACTCCTGGAGTCAACTGATTACAAATCTAAGGCTGGACAGCAAGATTCAGTTATTTTTCGCCCTGCTGATTGTTCCTATTACGATGATGTCCGTATTCATGTTCCTGATAATGTATAGCTACAACAGGCAGTACGACGTTATAATGACCAACGCGGCCAAAGCTGGGAGATTCAGCATAGATTTCAAAGAGAAGTTCGATCAGAAGATATATTTTCTGTTTGTGGGCAGATCCGATTTCGAGGAAGCGAATCCTTATCAGGACATTGAGGATGCCAAGGGCATTGTAACCGAGCTTATCAATAACACCGGCATTCCGGAAAATAAGCAGCGAGCTGAGGCTATAAAGCGTATGCTTGAAAATCTGAGCAAGTATGTAAGCCGCATAGAGGAGAACCAGAAGGAAAGCGGACATTATGATGAAAATAAAGCGATATGGGAGAAAGACGTCCAAACGGTTACGAGCCTGATTACGCGCTATGTTCTGGAATACGCTTATTATGAAAATCTGGGCATGGAGGAATTGCGCGACAAGATAAATAAAAATTTAGGCGTAATGACATGGGCCGGCGCCGCCGCTTTCGCCGCGCTGATTCCAATCGCGCTGTACGTATCGTGGAAGATTTCGCGAAGTATCGCCAAGCCAATCCACCATTTGAGCGACATAACCAACCAAGTGGCTCAGGGTGACCTCTCCATACGCGTCGAGGCCCTACGCGGCGCGGAAGTCCGCGCGCTGGGCGATTCGCTGAACATTATGATAGAACGGATACAGGAGTTGTTGGCTAAGGTAACATCCGATCAGACAATCCTGAGAAAAGCGGAATTAGAATTGCTTCAAGCGCAAATCAATCCGCATTTCCTCTACAACACGCTGGACACCATCATATGGCTCGCGGAAGACGGGCAAAAGAAGCAAATTGTGGACATGGTCGGCGCGCTGTCGGATTTTTTCCGCACCTCGCTCAACCAAGGCGCGGATATGATCACCTTACAGGAGGAGGAACGGCACGTCCGCGGTTATATGCAGATCCAACGGGTGCGTTATCAGGATATCCTGGAATATGAGATCGATATTCCCAAGGAATTTCATCATGTGATGATCCCTAAAATCACATTGCAGCCTTTGGTGGAAAACGCGCTGTATCATGGAATCAAAAATAAACGGGGCAAAGGGAGAATCGCCGTAAAAACCCGCGGAGACGGCGACGCGCTAGTGATCTCCGTTATCGACAACGGCGCGGGTATGACGGAGGAACGTTTTCTGCGTATTTGTACCCTGCTAAATGATCCGCGGCCTGATAAGGACGCCGCGGGCGACAGTAAACGCGAAATCTACGGACTGTATAATGTCAATGAGCGGATCAGGCTGAAATTCGGGCCAGAATATGGCCTGAACATTATCAACGCCTTTAATATGGGCGTTACTGTGGAAATTCGCATACCTGTTATAAAATATCCAACAAATCATAAAAAATCATAATTCAGATCTAGATTCGTAAAAATTTGAAACATATTCAAAATATTTTTTATTGCTATTATCTAATGATTAATTTATACTTGCTTTACATTCATCAATTATTTATATCAGGAGGAATGAAAAGTATGAATAAGTTGTTAAACTTGATGTCAGCGGCAATTATAGTATCAGCGCTGACAGCGTGCGCCAGCAGTAGCCCGGCCGCGTCCTCGCAAAATCCGGCGGCTCAGCCGGAAAGCGGCGGTTCGCTGATTACGGTCGGTTTCGCGCAGGTAGGCGCCGAGTCCGGCTGGCGTACCGCCAATACCGACAGCTTTAAGAGTTATTTCACCGAGGCCAACGGATTCAACTTGATCTTCTCTGACGCTCAACAGGATCAGAACAAGCAGATCGCGGCTGTGCGCGACTTTATTACCCAGGGTGTGGACTACATAGATATCGCCCCGGTTACGACGACGGGCTGGGAAACGGTTCTGCAGGAGGCCAAGGACGCCGGCATCCCGGTTATCATCTCCGATCGTAAAGCGGACGTGGCTGAAGACCTGTACGTAACGTATATCGGCGGCAACTTCGAGCAGGAAGGCAAGGACGCTATATCGTGGCTGGAAGGCTATCTTGCGGAGAATAATCGTTCGGATGAGGCTCTGAACTTTGTGCATCTGCAGGGCACGATCGGCGCGGACGCTCAAATCGGCCGCACAAAAGCCCTTGACGACGCGGTGGCCGGAGCTCACGCGGGCAAATGGACAATAGTGGCTCAGCAGACCGGCGAGTTCACTGAAGCCAAAGGCCAGGAAGTCATGGAAGCTATTCTCAAGAATAACACCGACGTTCACGTTGTTTATTCCGAGAATGACGATATGACATACGGCGCCATTACCGCCCTGAAAAACGCGGGCATCAACCATAAGGACGTTATCATCATCTCTTTCGACGGCAACAAGAAAGCCATTCAAATGATTATAGACGGCGATATAGACTGCGTCGCGGAATGTAACCCGCTGTTAGGCCCGCAAGTCGGCGACATCATTAAGAAGCTGGAGAATGGCGAGACGCTGCCGAAGATTACATATTCGGTCGAGAGTGTTTATGACATTAAAAACGCCGAGGCGCATCTTCCGGACGCTTTCGGATCTTGACGGATAGAAGTAGCCGCGCCTCGTGCAGGCGCGTGGATTGAAAAAAATAAATGATGAATCTGACGGACACGGAATAAAAATTCAGCGGGTGTGCCGGGAAGTGTTGTCCCGCGCATCCGCTATTTTTAGAAAGAGGGTTGCTCATGTCTGACGCGCTGCCAAAAACACTGCTTCGAATGCGCGGCATCGGCAAGAATTTTCCCGGGGCGCGCGCGCTTGACGACGTTGAGTTTACACTGAAGCCGGGAGAGATACACGCGCTGATGGGCGAAAACGGCGCGGGCAAATCCACGCTCATTAAGGTGCTTACGGGCGCCGAAGCCTTTGAGTCCGGCGAGATTTACCTAGGCGATTCCAAAACGCCGGTCATTAACCATTCCCCTCAGGAAGCCCAGTCGCGCGGCATATCGACGGTGTATCAGGAGGTTAACCTCTGTACGAATCTGACTGTGGCGGAAAATCTTTTTGTGGGCAGGCAGCCCGGAAGGGCGGGTTTTGTCAAGTGGGGCGAGATGAATAAGCGCGCCCGCGCCGTTATACAAAGGCTTGGCATCAATATTGACGTGGAAAAGCCGCTTGAGGTCTATTCGGTGGCGATACAGCAAATGGTGGCTATCGCCCGCGCGGTGGATATTTCGGCGAGGGTGCTGATTCTCGACGAACCGACCTCAAGCCTGGATGAACACGAGGTCAGGAGTCTTTTCTGCCTTATGCGCAAACTGAGGGACGAGGGCATGGGCATTATCTTCGTAACCCACTTTATCGAGCAGGTATACGAAGTGTGCGATAAAATTACTATATTGCGCAACGGTCAGTTTATCGGTGAGTATGAGACCGAGAATCTCCCGCGCAGGGAGCTTGTGTCTAAGATGCTGGGGAAGGCGTTTGACGACCTCGCGTCAATACGGGACGAAGCGGCGGAAGCGCGGACGGGCGCGGAACCGATGGTTTCCGCAAAGGGCCTTGGCGTGCGCGGCGGCATTCAGCCGTTTGACTTGGATATCTATCCCGGCGAGGTAATCGGCCTGGCGGGGCTTTTGGGCAGCGGGCGCACAGAACTTGCCCGCGCGGTTTACGCCGCCGACCATCCCGATTCAGGGGAACTGACCGTTAAGGGACGGCATATCGGGCGGACGCCGCTGGACGCGATGAAGGCGGGAATGGGCTTCTGCCCCGAGAACCGCAAGGAAGAAGGCGTCGTCGCCGAGCTTTCCGTGCGCGAGAACCTGATTCTCGCCGAGCAGACTAAACGCGGAGTGTTCAAACTGATGCCCCGCGCCGAGCAGGAGCGGCTCGCGGAGGAATATATCGAAAAACTTCAAATCAAGACGGCTGGAATGGAAACCCCGGTCAAGCAGCTTTCCGGCGGCAACCAGCAAAAGGTTATCGTAGCGCGGTGGCTGCTTACGCACCCGGATTTCCTGATATTAGACGAGCCGACGCGTGGCATAGACGTCGGCACTAAAACGGAGATTCAGAAACTGGTAATTAACCTGGCGTCGCAGGGGATGTCGGTTATGTTCATATCATCCGAGATAGACGAGATGCTGCGCACTTGCGGCAGAATCTGCGTTATGCGCGATACGATAAAAGTCGGGGAGCTGTCCGGCGGAGAGCTTTCCTCCGCCGCGATAATGTCCGTAATCGCCGGAGGTGGTTCCGATGACTGAAAATATTTGGCGAAGACTCAGCGGCAACCGTATGTTCTTTCCCCTGGCGTGCCTTTTTTTGGTGCTTATTGTAAATTTGCTCGTCACGCCGGATTTCTTCTCCATAAAGATAATGAGTATCGACGGAGACCCGCACCTGTACGGGCGGGTCGTCGATATCCTCAACCGGGCCAGCGAGCTGATGATCCTAGCCGTCGGCATGACCATTGTGGTTTCGTGTTCCGCCGGCACGGATATATCGGTAGGCGCGGTCATGGCGTTTTCGGGCGCTGTAAGCATATGGTTCCTTGGTTTTGGCGTACTCGGCGTGGACGGCAAGTATTCCGTGTTCGCGTACCAAATACCGTATTTCGCGGGAATTCTGATCGCCCTTGCCGTCGGCGCTCTCTGCGGGGCGTGTAACGGTTTCCTGGTGTCGAAGCTTAAAATCCAGCCGATGGTCGCCACGCTCATACTGTACACGGGCGGCCGGGGCGCGGCTCAGTTGTTCGCGGGCGGCCAGATAGACCGCGTTGAGGTTCCCTCCTACAAATGGCTGGGTAATTTTATCCCCGGCATACCGGTTCCGACGTCCGTTTTCCTCGCGGCGGCGGTAATCATCATAACGGCGCTAGTGCTGAAGTTTACAGCTTTGGGCATGATTATACAGTCGGTCGGCATTAACAACAAGGCCAGCCGGCTGATGGGCATGAGATCGAGCCGCGTCGTGTTTCTGGCGTATATGTTCTGCGGTTTATGCGCCGGTATAGCCGGGCTTATAGCGACGTCGCGCATCGGCGCTATCGACGCGAACAATTGCGGGCGCAATATCGAACTGGACGCGATTCTGGCGGTAGCGCTGGGCGGAAACAGCCTCGCCGGAGGTAAATTCAGCCTGGCGGGGTCGATCATCGGCGCTATAACGATTCAGTCGCTCACGACATCTCTCCTAGCTATGAATGTTACGGCCGACCAATTGCCGGTATATAAGGCGATAGTTGTCATTATCATTGTCGCGCTGCAGTCGCCCGAGCTCAAACGGATGGTTATGAATGGCCGCGCGCGGCTTATTCCAAAAAACGCGGGGGCGAAGTGATGGATAGCGTAAAGTCCGGCTGGGCCAGCATTAAAGCGAAATTTTACGGGAATAATTTCCTGCTCCTCATCACAGTCGCGTTGTTTATTATAATTTATATCGCCGAGATGATTGTGTTTAAGGGAATTAATTATGATAAACTCCAGCATTTCCTAGATATGCTGAACTCTAACGCGGGATTGATTGTAATCGCCGCGGGCATGACAATGGTGCTGATAATAGGCGGCATTGATATCTCCGTCGGTTCGCAGGTCGCTATGTACTGCATGATGCTGGCGGTTATGATGGAACGCCGGAACGTGAATTTCTATGCCGCGCTGACAATTGTTATTTTTACGGGGATTGTGTTCGGGTTGGCGCAGGGATGGTTTATATCATATCTGAAACTCCAGCCGTTTATCGTGACGCTCGCCGGCATGTTTTTCGCGCGAGGAATGACGGCTGTAATCACGGCTGACACAATATCCATAAGGAACGCGGACTTTTCCGCGATAGCGAACGCGAAGCTGATATTGCCGTTCGGCGGTTATTTTAATAAAAGGGGTATTCTGCTGGAGCCGTTTATTCATCCTAACGTTGTTTTCGCGATCATCGGGCTTATCTGCGTCTATATTCTGCTTTCATACACGCGATTCGGACGCAACGTGTACGCTATTGGGGGCGGGGAGCAAAGCTCAATGCTTATGGGCCTTAACGTCCGGTTCACTAAGCTGATTGTGTATACGCTGAACGGGTTTTTGACAGCGTTCGGAGGTTTTCTGTTCTGCCTGAATTCCTCGGCGGGCAACGTGGAACAGGCCAGAGGATTCGAGATGAACGCGATCGCGGCCTCGGTCATTGGCGGTACGCCGCTCACGGGCGGGGTGGGTAATGTAATCGGATCATTTGTGGGCGTTATGATCCAGGAGACAATCAATTCTTTTGTACGGGCGATGTCCATGTCCAGTTGGTGGGCGATGATCTTCATCGCCGCGCTGCTTGCCCTGTTTATCATTCTTCAGAGCGTATTCGCCGCTGTGCGCGGCAAAGGGAAGTGAGGAGAAGCGCAAAGGCCCCTCGCGGCGGATTATGACCGTTGCGGGGGGTTACAAACAGTTTCCCAAAGCATATGAAACAATTGTAAAATGTAGTAAAATATAGTTGTAAAATTGGAAAAAATGGGATATAATCATTGCTGAGGGGATGAAGCATGAAAACCGA
>JAISZF010000143.1 GCA_031269415.1 Clostridiales bacterium | reverse complement strand
CCGTCAGGGTCTGCGTACTCCGAGGGAATGTCTTTTGCGTTCGGTGAGGTATAGGAGTACAACGCGCCGGCGTCTTTCAGCGGCACGTAAACCTCCATTGAGCCTCCGACGAAAATATCGGCCTGTGGCGCATTCGCTTCGGCAAGGACGCGGGCGCTGCCTTCCCCTGCGGAAAAGATCATGTACTCCAAGTCGATGCCGGTATCCGCCTTGAATTTTTCCTGCAACGCCAGCATATCCGCTTCACCCAGCGCCGAGTAAACGATGACTTTACCGCCGCCGGTCGGCGTTGCATTCGGCGCCGTGGAGGCGGGTGTGCCGCTCGAAGCGTCGGGCGTTTCGGTATCTGCCGGCGCAGTGCTTGTTGTTGTCCCGCAGGCGGCCATAGATATGACTATGATACATGCCAGGATTGCCGTGAATAGCTTTCTCATGATGATTTCTCCTTTACAATTTGAGTGATTATTTAGTCTAGTGCAACAAGAAATTTTGTTATATCTCAAAAGGCATCTTCATTCCAGACATTACATCTGATTTTATTGTCAATGACGTGCATTTCAATGGAATACACCTCAAATTGATTGTTTTGGTTTACATACACGCCAACCCCGTATTCAAAGCGCGGACCTGATCCGCTTCTGTAAAAATGAACCCTATCAACATAACGTGCATTTGTAATACTGTTGATATAGTTTGCACCTGGGTATAAAGTGTATTGCAATTCATATAAAAACAGTATGTCATCATTACTGCCGCCATCTGGTCCTCCAATTAGATATAGCTTATCATCGTCGCTCCAAAACAAATTAATACCTTGAAAATTTTTTAATCTAGTCGATAAAGCACCAGTACCAAAGATACCTATTGTCCCAAATTTTGTCCCGCCTATAGCCGCATTTTGAGGGGTGGACAATATTTCTAAGTGATCCTTGCCACGTATCGCCAGTATCCATTGGCCATATCTTGTAGACTTAGTAATCCCAATAGCGGAAGCAGTCATTGTTTCCTGATCAACTCGTCCCCATGCCCATGTTTTTATTTCCGTAATGTTATATTCATTGGAAATGTCATAAAATCTCAAAAATGAGCGGTCGTTGTTCACAGTAGCTTCTGTATCTTTATAGTCTTCCAATCCGACAGCTAAAATGTTTTCAGCGACCTGTATCCCGCCTGGATGTGTAAAACGTCGGTGGTCGTCCTTATTGACATCATCGGTGCATAGCGGGTTATCCTCATTTTTGATTTGGTAATAGTCATTTTTCTCTACTGCTTTTGATCCTTTGAAGTCCTTTATCACATAAAAATAGGGGCGGTCATTACTTGTGAAACTGGTGTTTTTTACACAACCCGAAATTATAAAATCCCCCTTGCCATCCAATCTGCAAACACCTTGCTGGTGTGCAATCAAATCGGCAGAAGTACCCGAACCAGGTGCGCGCACTATATCATTTAACGTAAACGCCTTTGCTTTCTTGGCTACGTTGCCGAGGTTCTTGAATTTCTGCTCCAAATTTGTGACCTTTCTGATTGTAGCAAACATGACGCTTTTCTCCTTATGATTTCAATAAAAGTTTCTTTCCTGCTGTACGATTAAATCCACAAGATCGGTGCGGATGTAATCCAAAGAATAGAATACCGGGGAGCCTTTGCCGTCGAAGTGCAGGCGCTTCAGCAAAAGCGCGGAATCTCCAAGCATCTCTTTTGCCCACCTGTCGCGGGGGCAGTCGTGGCGCAGCGCGGAGACGCCTGTGTGGGCGCTTGCGATTCTGATACCGCATTCCGTTTCCAGATGCAGAAAAATGGAATCCTGCAATATGCCGTTTTCAAGCGTATCTCCTACCAATTCCTCGATAAAGATGTTCCACGCAACGGCGATTACCGTATCGTCCGCTTTGCGGAGACGTTGCACGACGATCACGCGTTCATTTTCGCCGAGTCTGAGTTTTTCCGCCCATTCCGGATCGGCAACGCGGTGTTCCAGGTTCTGGATTTCGGCGCTCGCTTCAAAACCCGCTTTCCGAATGAGCGTCCCCGTGCTGTTCAGTTCGTTGAGCGTGTTTTTCACCGGCGGGGATGTCCCTCCCAGAAAAGTCCCCGCGCCGCCCTTCACAACAATGAACCCGTCGCGCTCAAGCAGCCTGTACGTTTCCCGAAGAACGGTTCGGCTGACGCCAAACTCCTTTGCCAGCGCGATCTCAGATGGCAAGCGGTCGCCTTCGGATAATTTCTGCCGGTTAACGAACAAGCGGAGCGAATCCCTGACAAATTCACAGCCGGACACCCTCGAGTAACCTGATGCTCTGATTTTTATCACCCCCTGCAAATAGTTTTCCGTGAACCCGTGAATCCTGTCTGACAAGTACAATCAAAGTATAGAGGTCGCATGTAAAATATAAAAGCGCCTTTCTGTAAATTCTCTGAAAAGTTTGCTTGTTTTTCGACCGCCTGTTATTTAATGCCGCAGCGCCACATAACATGATTCGGAAGTCTGCTGTATAAACACGCTTGATAACATTCCTTTGTCATCCTCTCAATACCTCGGCACTCCATAGCCCTTAATCTTCATGCTGTCCGCCGCATAGCTTCGCCGTGCCACGGATTCGCTTGTGTTGCCGCGATGAGCGTATTTTGTCGGCGGAGGAAGGAGGATTTTAGTACGCTCTTTCCCTCGCTGATTTTTGTAGCACCGACCCGGTTTTAGTCTCCAATGTGTCCAAGTCTCCAATGCCCGGAAATGGACACTTGGAGACTTTGGACGCCATTTTGCGGTCGCTCCCGCAATTTTACCGCGCCGGAGCCGGGGCGATTCCAACAACGATATTCCCGTATCTGCCATCGTGCCTGACTTCGTAACGCCGCCGTAGGCCAACCACGAAGGAGCGGTTCGACAGCGGGCGATAGCCGTTGTCTTTTGCCCACAGCGCGTATCGGGCGTAGAGTTCGCTCGTTTGGAGCTTGCTGTCCTGCTGTTCGGTGACGCACTCCGACAAGAACACGTCGATAATGTCGGCGTCCTGCCGATACTCCGCGATGGCGTTTTTCACGATGTCCGGTGGGTCAAAGCCGACTTCGTGAATGAGCCGATAGCCCACAATCAGCCAGTTGAGTATCGCGCTTTTGTTCTTCGCCTTGCGGAACTCCTGCTTGAGCGTTTTGTCCTGCTCGGCTTCGGTGAAATGGCGGTTGAAGGGGATGATTTTCGCCCTGCCGGACGCGAATATGGTATCGTCCGACACTCGCGGGAGATGGTTTGTGTTAATAAACGGCTTGCCCTCAAAGCGGAACTGAAATAGGTTCTCGTTGAGAAACCGCCCGGTGTAGGTATCGCCGCCCGTGAGCGCCTTCATAAATGCGGAGTTGAGCGTCATGTCGTGTTCCGGTTC
>JAISZF010000118.1 GCA_031269415.1 Clostridiales bacterium | reverse complement strand
GGCTTGCGCAGCGCCACTGCCTCGCGCAGCGTATCGTCCACCTCTTCCGGGCGCGTCACCGTAAAGGCTTTCACCCGATACGCTTCCGCCAGTTTCTGAAAATCCGTGACATGGCTTATGGTTGTGTGTGAAAACCGCTTTTCATAGAACAGACTCTGCCATTGCCGCACCATCCCCAGCGCGTGGTTATTTATAATGACCTCAACCACCGGAATATCATAGTCGGCCAGAGTAGCCAATTCTATATTATTCATACGGAAACAGCCGTCACCGGCAATGTTGATAACCGTCCTGTCCGGGCGGGCGACGGACGCGCCGATCGCCGCGCCGAGTCCGTAGCCCATGGTTCCTAAACCTCCGGAAGAGATAAACGTGCGCGGCTTCTCATAACTGATGTACTGACACGCCCACATCTGGTGCTGGCCGACCTCCGTGACAATGATGTCGTCCGGCTTTTTCAGCGCACCGATCCTTTCGATAATATACTGCGGCCTGAGAACGCCGTTCTTTTGATAGCGCAGCGGATATTTTTCTTTCATTTCCGCCACGCGCTCCATCCATTGCGTACGCGCCGCCGGAAGCAATTTGGGACGCAGCCTGTTGAATATCTCTTTCAGCTCCCCGATGATCGAGTGACAGACGCTGACATTTTTATTGATTTCGGCGGCGTCAATATCAAAATGCAGTATTTTGGCGTTCGGAGCGAAGCGAAGCACGTTTCCCACAGCCCTGTCGGAAAACCGCACACCTATCGCGACGAAGAGATCGCATTCGGTCGCCGAGAAATTAGACGCGGCTGTACCGTGCATGCCCAGCATACCGGTAAATCTGGAATCGGTTCCGGGGAAGCCGCCCAATCCCATGGCGCTGGAAGCGACCGGCGCGTCAATAGCCTTTGCGAAATCCGCTAATTCGGGAGACACGCCCGCGGCTATTATCCCGCCGCCTGTGTAGATCAGCGGCTTTTGGCTGTTATTTAACAGTTCCGCAGCTTTCTCCAGATCCGTTTCGGATATAACATTTTTCTTCTTTGAATATGAAAACGGCGGTTGGCAACTGTATTCAGCCGTCCGCGCGGTCAGATCCTTCGGAATATCGACCAGCACAGGCCCTGGCCTGCCTTCCCCAGCTATGGCGAAGGCTTTTCTCAGTGTATCCGCCAGTTCATTTACGTCTTTCACAATATAATTATGTTTCGTAACAGGCATTGTAATGCCAGCGATATCCACTTCCTGAAAGCTGTCTTTGCCCAGCAGAGGCAGATTTACATTTCCGGTAATGGCTACAATGGGAATGGAATCCATATAAGCCGTGGCTATGCCGGTCACCAGATTGGTCGCGCCGGGTCCGCTGGTCGCCAGGCAGACGCCCGTTTTTCCCGTCGCGCGCGCGTAACCGTCGGCGGCGTGCGCGGCGGCCTGCTCGTGGGCGGTTCTGTAGTGGGTTATCTCATCCTGATGTTTGTATAAGGCGTCGTAGATATTGAGGACCGCTCCGCCCGGGTAGCCGAAGATCACGTCAGCGCCCTGTTCCTTCAGGCACTCTACCAGTATCTCCGCTCCGGTTAAATTCTTTCCGCTCATTCCAGCACTGCCCCTTTTGCCGCGCTTGTGACGGATTTAGCGTATCGCGCCAAATATCCGGTTCTAAACTTAGGCTCCGGCGGCGTCCAATTCCTGCGGCGGCCCTCCAATTCGGAGTCTTCTACCGCAAGCCGGACGGAACCCGCCGGAATATCGATCTCAATGATATCACCATCTTCAACTAGGGATATAGGGCCGCCGACAGCCGCCTCGGGGCAGGCGTGGCCTATGCTCGCGCCGCGTGAAGCACCTGAAAAGCGTCCGTCCGTTATCAGCGCCACGTCTTTATCCAGCCCCATGCCGGCCAGCGCTGAGGTAGGCGACAGCATTTCAGGCATACCGGGGCCGCCTTTAGGGCCTTCATAGCGTATGACCACTATGTCGCCCTTCTTGATTTTTTTGCCGTATATGGCTTCAATAGCCGCGTCCTCACCGTCAAACACTCTGGCGGACAGGCGGCTCTTTAACATCTCCGGCGCGACGGCGGAACGTTTAACCACGCAGCCCTCCGGGGCCAGATTGCCTTTTAAAACCGCTATGCCGCCTGTGTGACTGTAGGGATTTTCCGCCGGGCGGATGACCGATTCGTCGGCGTTTCGCGCCGCTGCCACGATTTCAGCCAGTTTTTTGCCGGTAACGGTACGATTATCCAATGTTAAAAGGTTGAGTTTGCTCAACTCCATCATTACTGCGGAAACGCCCCCCGCGCGGTTCAGGTCCTCCACGTGACGCGTCCCCGCGGGGGCAAGACGGCAGAGGTTCGGTGTGCGCTCGCTGATTTCATTCGCGACGGTTAAATCTATAGTAATGCCAGCCTCATGGGCGACAGCGGGCAGATGCAGCATGCTGTTTGTGCTGCATCCCAGCGCCATATCGACGGTCAGAGCGTTTAGAAACGCCTGTTCATTTAAGATGTCGAGCGGTTTAATATCTTTTTCCACCAATTCCATAATCTTCGCGCCCGCCGCTTTAGCCAAGCGAATCCGATCCGCCATTACCGCCGGGATTGTGCCGTTGCCGGGCAGCGCCAGCCCCAGCGCCTCGCACAGGCAGTTCATGCTGTTGGCCGTGTACATGCCCGCGCATGAGCCACAGGTGGGGCAGCTCTCGTTTTCGTAATACAGCAGTTCGCTGTCGTCAATGTGACCGGCCATATACGCCCCGACAGCCTCGAACGTGTTGGACAGGCTGACGCCGCCGCGCCCCGATAACATAGGCCCGCCGCTTATCACAATGGCCGGTATATTCAGGCGCGCCGCGGCCATAAGCATGCCGGGCACAACCTTGTCGCAGTTGGGGATTAACACCAGCACGTCAAATCCGTGCGCCATGGTCATGGTTTCGACGGAGTCCGCGATCAATTCTCGGCTCGCCAGGGAATAACGCATTCCTATATGCCCCATGCTGATGCCGTCGCAGACTCCGATGGAGGGAAATTCCACAGGGGTTCCGCCCGCCGCCAGAACGCCCTTTTTCACAGCCTCGGCGATCGTGTTAAGGTGTATGTGCCCGGGAATAATCTCGTTATACGCGTTCACCACGCCGATCAGCGGCTTCTTAAGCTCATCGTCCGAATATCCCATTGCTTTGAATAAGGAACGATGCGGCATTCTCGCGGGGCCTGCCTTTACCCTGTCACTGTTCAACGCCGGCCGCCTCTTTTTGTATCAACGCGCCCATTTCCTTTGTTCCCACGCGTTTCATGCCGTCGGAGTATATGTCAGCTGTGCGGTATCCGGCTTCCAGAGTTTTCGTCACGGCGGTTTCGATTGCGTCGGCTTCCTCTGTCAGCCCGAACGAGTACCTGAACATCATTGCGGCGGACAGGATAGCGGCGATGGGATTAGCTAAATCCCTGCCGGCGATGTCCGGCGCGGAGCCGTGTATAGGCTCATACATGCCAAAACCGGAAGCCCCCAGGCTGGCGGATGGCAGCATTCCGATAGACCCGGTTATCTGGCTGGCTTCGTCGGAGAGGATGTCGCCGAACATGTTTGTGGTTACGATTACGTCGAACTGACTGGGATCGCGCACAAGCTGCATGGACGCATTGTCAATATACATATGGTTAAGGGAAACCCTCGGATAATCTTTAGCGACGGAAAGCACAACCTCTCGCCACAGCCGTGACGACTCCAGCACGTTAGCTTTATCCACGTTGGTAACGCGTTTGCCGCGCAGCATAGCGGTGTCAAAGGCGCGAATCGCTATCCTGCGCACTTCCTCCTCGCTGTAAAGCTCCGTGTCCCAGGCGGCTTCTACCATATCGATCCGCTCGCGGCCTCTGCCGCCGAAATACATGCCGCCCGTTAATTCACGCACAACCATGATATCTATGCCCTTTCGCGCTATATCCTCGCGCAGGGGGCAGGCCGCCGCCAACGCAGGATGAAGCACGGCGGGGCGCAAGTTGGCGTACAGTCCCAATCCTGAACGCAAGCCCAACAGCGCACGTTCGGGACGCTTATCCCCTAGCAGATTATCCCACTGCCAGCCGCCGACCGCGCCTAAAACGACGCTGTCGGATTTTTTGCAGATGTCAAGCGTTTCTTGGGGAAGAGGCTCGCCGTATAGATCTATAGCCGCGCCGCCCGCCATTACTTCCGTAAATGTTATGTTATGGGAGAATCTACCTGCGACCGCTTTAATAATATTCAAGGCTTCACCCGTCACTTCCGGGCCGATGCCGTCGCCGGGGATTACCGCTAAGTTTATATTCATTCCGTCACACCCATTGTTCTTCTTGTGCGGTTAACCAACCCGCCCGCCTCAATTATCTCCCGCATGAACGGGGGGAACGGTTCCGCTTTATAGGTTTCGTTCCGTGTAAGATTGCTGATGACGCCCGTTTCAAAATCTATGGAGATTTGATCGCCATTCTGTATGCTTTCCGCCGCTTCCGGACATTCCAAAATCGGCAGCCCGATGTTGATCGCGTTGCGGTAGAATATACGTGCGAATGTTTTGGCGATAACACAGGATACGCCGGACGCCTTCAGAGCCAGCGGCGCGTGTTCCCTGGACGAGCCGCAGCCGAAATTCTTTAAGCCCGCCACAATATCCCCTGGCCGCGCGTTGGCGGCAAAATCTCTGTCAATATCCTCCATGCAATGCGCCGCCAAAACCACCGGTTCCGATGAATTAAGGTAACGCGCCGGGATGATAACGTCCGTGTCCACGTTATCTCCGTATTTAAACGCCTTTCCGCTTGCTTCCATCTTATCGCCTCCTATACGGACTCAGGGTCGGTGATCCTCCCCGTTAACGCGGACGCCGCGGCCACCGCCGGGCCGCACAGATACACTTCCGATTCGGGATGCCCCATGCGCCCGACAAAGTTGCGGTTTGTAGTGGACAGCGCGCGTTCGCCCTTTGCCAGAATGCCCATATGACCGCCAAGGCACGGCCCGCAGGTAGGCGTGCTGAAGACAGCGCCAGCTTCCACGAATATCTCCGCCAAGCCTTCGCGCACGGCTCGAAGATAGATATCCTGCGTGCCGGGAAGAATGATGACGCGCAGACGCGGATGAACTCTTTTTCCCTTCAACAGAGAAGCCGCTATACGCAGATCCGAAATCCTGCCGTTGGTGCAGGAGCCGATAACCACTTGATCGATGCTGACACCTCCGGCTTCATCCACTGTTTTAGTGTTATCCGGCAAGTGCGGAAACGAAACCGTCGGCCGCAATTCCGAGAGATTAATCTCAATCGTGTCCGTGTATTCAGCGTCCTCGTCGGCGCTGTATACGGTATATTCGCGGTTGACGCGCCTGTTGATATATTCCAGCGTAGTAGAGTCCACAGTGAATATACCATTCTTAGCACCGGCTTCAACAGCCATATTGGCTATAGTGAACCTGTCGTCTATATTCAGATGCCGCAATCCTTCGCCCATGAACTCCATTGACTGATAAAGCGCGCCATCCACTCCAATTTTGCCGATGATATGGAGTATTACGTCCTTGCCGCCGATAAACCTGCCCGGCTTGCCTGTCAAGACGAATTTTACGGCGGAAGGAACCTTGAACCACAGCTTTCCCGAAGCCATAGCGCAAGCCATGTCCGTACTGCCCGCGCCGGTCGAAAAGGCACCCAACGCGCCGTATGTGCAGGTGTGGCTGTCCGCCCCGACGATCAGCTCGCCGGGCGCGGCCAAGCCCTTCTCGGGTATAAGACAATGCTCTATACCCATTTGGCCTACTTCAAAATAATTCACAATCTCCTGCTCGGCTGCGAATTCCCGCAGCAATTTACAGTTTTCCGCCGACTTAATATCCTTGTTCGGCGTGAAATGATCCGGCACAAGCGCGATCTTTCCTCGGTCAAACACCTTGTCCGCGCCAAGCTTCCTGAATTCGTTAATCGCCACCGGCGCGGTGACGTCGTTGCCCAAAACCAAATCCACGGAAGCCTCGATAAGCTGCCCGGACTTCACCTCACTAAGTCCGGTGTGAGCCGCCAGGATCTTTTGAGTCATAGTCATTCCCATAAAAAAACCTCCGTCAGAGATACGCCCTGAAGCGGTTCTCTATATCTCGTATCAGTTTATATTCCACGCTGTCTACCAGCGCGATCCAGCTCGCCTCAATAATATCCGTGGATACGCCCACGGTACTCCAGCTTTCAGCGCCGTCCGTGGATTCGATCAGCACCCGCACACGCGAAGCCGTGGCGGATTTCCCGTCCATGACCCTCACCTTGTAATCCGTCAGGCGTACCCCCGCTATTTGCGGATAAAACACCTCTAGAGCCTTTCGCAGAGCTTTGTCCAGCGCGTTAACCGGTCCGTCGCCCTCCGCCGCTGTGATTTCGGTTGTGCCGTCCACATTGATTTTAATCATAGCCGTGGCGCTGCGACCCGCGACGTATGGTTGTTCGCCTACTATCTTAAAGTTAATCAACTCGAATAAAGGCCGGTATTTGCCCAATTGTTTCCGAATGATCAGTTCCAGCGCGCCTTCCGCCGCTTCAAACTGATATCCCTCATGTTCCAATTCCTTTACCCGTTGAATAATAGACTCGGTTTCAGGCGAATCCTTAGTAATATTGGGGTTTATCCTCTGGATCTTAGTTAAAATCGCGCCGCGCCCGGCGACCTCGCTGGTCAGCGTCTTACGGGTGTTGCCGACCAGATCGGGTTCAATATGTTCAAAGCTTCTGGGGGATTTAAGCACCGCGTCGATATGCATCCCGCCTTTATGCGCGAACGCGGAGCGGCCGACATACGGCGCTGCTTCGTCCGGCCATAGGTTAGCCACTTCATTTATCAGCCGAGCTGTCTTGGTTAAGCAGTGCAGTTTTTCCGGGCTTACGCACAGATATCCCCGCTTGATCTGCAGATTCGCGATGACAGTGGCTAAAGCGACATTGCCGCAGCGTTCCCCGAAGCCCGTAAACGTGCCTTGAACCTGCGAGGCGCCGGCTTCAACCGCCATAAATGAGTTGGCCGCCGCCATGCCGCCGTCGTTATGGCAATGTATGCCTACGGGCAGGCTGAATTCTTCGGTTACGCGCTTTGTGATTTCATGGATCTCCGTTGGAAAAGCGCCGCCGTTGGTATCACACAGCACGAGGCAATCCGCTCCGGATTCCGCCGCCGCTTTCAAGCAGTCAAACGCGTAAGCGGGATTGGCTTTATATCCGTCGAAAAAATGCTCGGCGTCAAAAAATACTTCCCTGTTCCGCGCTTTCAGAAAGCTTACCGTATCCCGGATCATATTCAGGTTTTCTTCCAAAGACGCCTGCAGAATATCCGTAACGTGAAAATCCCAGCACTTGCCGAATACAGCCGTGACAGCGGTGTCCGCGGAGAGCAGTAACTGAAGATTTTTATCATCCACGGCGGAAAGGTCTTTGCGGCGCGTGCTGCCAAACGCCGCTATCTTAGCGTTCCGTAACTCCAGATGCTTGACCCGGGCGAAGAATTCCAAATCTTTGGGGTTGGAAGCTGGGTTGCCCGCCTCTATAAACGCTGCGCCCAGATCGTCCAAGGCGCGGACGATCTTCAGCTTATCCTCGACGGAAAAGGAAACGCCCTCGGCCTGCGCCCCGTCGCGCAGCGTAGAATCATATATGGTTACCGTTCGGCCCATGTCACGCTTTCCGCCAGCTCATCGTCTCGCGCAGTTCCGCGCCGACTTTTTCAACTGGCAGTTCCCTTTCCTCAGCCCGCTTCGCGGTGAAATATGCCCGGCCCGTCCGGTTTTCCTCAATCCAATTTTTCGCGAACGTGCCGTCCTGAATCTCGCCCAGCACCTTTTTCATCTCTTTGCGGGTTTCGTCCGTGACGATCCTCGGACCGACCATGTAATCACCGTACTCCGCCGTGTCGCTGACAGAGTAGCGCATAAAATTCAGTCCCCCGGAATTGACCAGATCGATAATCAGTTTCATCTCGTGCAGGCATTCAAAATAAGCGCTTTCCGGCTGATAACCGGCTTCCACAAGCGTGTCGAATCCCGCTTTCATCAGCTCGGTAACGCCGCCGCACAGCACGCACTGTTCGCCGAACAGATCCGTTTCGGTTTCTTCCTTGAAGGTTGTTTGCAGTATGCCGGCCCTCGCGCCGCCAATGCCCGCCGCGTAAGCCAACGCAACTTTCAGTGTGTCGCCGGACGGATCCTGATACACGGCCACCAGATCCGGCACACCGCGCCCTTCTAAAAATTGGCTGCGAACGGTATGCCCCGGGCCCTTGGGAGCGATCATGAATACGTTGACATCCTCGGGCGGTGTGATTTGGCCGTAATGGATGTTAAACCCATGCGCGAACGCCAGATATTTACCCGCCGTCAGGTTAGGTTCAACGCTTTCTTTATAGAGTTTAGCCTGCTTTTCATCATTGACGAGAATCATTATGACTTGCGCCCGCTCGCAAGCGCACGCCGCCGTCGCCACAGCCAGCCCGGCTTCCTCCGCCAATTTCCATGATTTACTGCCCTCGTACAGCCCCACGATTACGTCCACGCCCGATTCGCGCAGATTCAGGGCGTGCGCGTGGCCTTGGCTGCCATAACCGATTATGGCCACTTTTTTGCCCTTTAAATAATTCAGGTCGCAGTCGTCCCGGTAATATAGCTTAGCCATATTATTCTTCCTCTCTTACTTTTAAAGTGGTCGCGCCGCGCTGAACTCCTGTCAGGCCGGTGCGCACAATTTCCCTTATGCCGTAAGGTACAAGCAACTGGGTAAACGCCTCTATCTTGCTTTGATCGCCCGTCATTTCCACAGTGAGCGAAGCCTGCGAGACGTCGATCACGTTGGCGCGAAAGATATCGGCGATACTGATGATTTCCGAACGCGCCTTGGCGTCCGCGCTGACCTTGATCAACGCCAGCTCGCGGTATACGGAGTTTTCGGGCGCCAGCTCCGTCACTTCCAGCACCTCAATGAGTTTTTCCAACTGCTTATGGATTTGATTGATGCTGTTATCGTCGCCGAAGGCCACTACGGTAATGCGTGAAAAGCGGGGATCTTCCGTAACCCCGACACTGAGACTGTCTATATTGTACCCTCTGCGGCTGAACAGCCCGGACACCCGGCTTAACACGCCGGCATGGTTTTCTACCAGGATGGAAATCACATGCCTGTTCATACTCCTCACCTCCCTCCATAGTAAAAAACCGCCCCTTGCATACGCAAGGGACGGGGATTAACTCCGTGATACCACCCTAATTCAATTTTGCCTCACGACAAAAAACTCAGCGGGTTCAAACAAACCCTCGTCTGTAACGGGACACCCCGTTTCCGCTTACTGACCTTTCGGCGGAACCGCTCATGAGGGATACCTTTGACAGTTATTTACCGTTTCGCACCAAGCAGCGGCTCTCTGAAAAATGAACGGTCAAAGCGGACTCAATCAACGCGTTTACTTATGCCTATGATAACAGATAATTTTGTTTTGTCAAGAAAATTTTACGGATTTATTGGCAAGCAAAATGAATAAGGGAGCTGGAAAGAATAAATAGACCAATGACATGGAGAGAGTCAAAGGGAAATGATGGCAAGAGTTTTGGAAAGGCTTTATATAGAGTGTAAAGACAAGAAAGACAACCACCTCCAAAAAAAGATGTATAATAGAGTATCTCACAACAAAATTATACAATGAGGGGGAGTTGTCAAAATGAGTTTATCAGAGCCTATAAGAAAGGTCAAACATATCTTTCAAGATATATGTGGGAAGTTGTCTGGAAGTGGGAAGCTGTCTGGAAGTGAGAAGCGCAAAATGAAGAAAACGCACACACCCGAGTTCAAAGCCAAGCTTGTTCTCAATGTACTAAAGGAAGAGAAGACGCTCTCCCAAATAGCCACAGAATACATCATAAACCCTACTATGCTATCCAAATGGAGGGGCGAGGTAATCGCGGGGCGGCCGTCTATATTTCGCAAAGAGATATCGGAAGCGAGGCTGCGGGCGGCCTATGAACAAAAAAAGAGGAACTGTATACACAAATTGGGCGTCTGACTACGGATCTGGAATGGCTCAAAAAAAAATCACAGACAATCTAACGCCCCGCCAACGGAGAACCCTCATCGAAAAAAGCGCTAATCCTTGAAATTACGCCGTTTCTGATACTCTTTACTTAACAGGGAAGGAAGAAGGGCGCTTCCCTGCCCATCCCAGTCTATTTGGTACGACCCGTTGTCAAGCGGCTTTCGCGGCATAAACGTAGCCGCGCTACATTTATTCCACGACTGCTTGACAACGCTCATGGCTCCCGCCAGGGCTCACGTATCAAAGCAACGCCACCCAATAGGTAAAACCTTGTTTGAAAGGCGGGAATTCAAGTAGGCCAGATTGTTACGCGACTGGAGTCTATTATGGAGAATGAGGGCGCTTATTTGTCACGTATCCCTGAGAACCTACAGTCTAGCCAGGCATATGAGAATGCCGAGTTCTCAATAGATTCCTTAGAGCAAGCTATCGACTTGCTCAGAGACGCGTACTGACGT
>JAISZF010000037.1 GCA_031269415.1 Clostridiales bacterium | reverse complement strand
ATGCCTCGCTCCTGTCAACAACATGAATACCGGCCAAAGCGCATTTGTATGTCAGCATATTCAACAACATCAGGAACGGTATCTGCACAAAATTCTGATTTGTCTTCTTGCCAAGATTTACGTCTTGTTTCCAGCCCTTGTTGTAACCAACAACCAGCGTTGTAACGCCACTGGAAACTAATTGATTCGTTATCTCCCTTGATATATTTTACAATGCAAGAAAAATTGACATTCCAACTATTCTGACTTATTCTAACCGAATTATCAAGAAGCCTGTCAGAAAAATTTCTGAAAATATTAACGTTGTACCTTTCCAAATTTTTATCAGCGAAAATTGAATAAATTTTCCGATTTTATACAAAATATAATTGCGCCATACTTTCACAAGCGCAGCCGCTGTCGTTTATCAGCGGCGGATATATGTGAACAAGGAGAAGGTACAATGCGGAGAAAAATTTTCACCTGGATGCTAACCGTCGCACTGCTGCTTAATGTGTCAGCCGCTAATATTAACGCCTCCGAGGGCGGTTTTACGGATATAGGCAACCATTGGGCAAAAGAAATCATCGAGAAGTTTACCGAGCAGGATATATTATCCGGTTATCCGGACGGTACGTTCAAGCCGGACGGTTATCTGCACCGCTCGGAAGCCGTGATCCTTTTAAACGAATTTTTTAATATTACGGAGAGCGGTTATCCTAACTATTCGGATGTAAAACCGGACGACTGGTTTTATTTCCAGATAGGGGCCGCGCAGGAGAGAAGTTACGCCACCGGTTATCCGGACGGTACTTTCAGGCCGGGTAATAATATTACGCGCTTGGAAGCTTTTATAATGATATATAATCTGCTGGGCGCGCCTGATTATTACAATGTCGCGGTTTTAGACCGTTTCACGGATACCGACCTCATTCCAAAGGATAAACCTTTATACCGTCAAGTTGTGGCTTATATGGCGGATCACGGTATATTGAACGCGTATCCTGACGGTTCTCTGCGCGTTAACGACTTCATAACACGCGTCGAAATGCTGCCGCTGCTGAATAAAATCAGCGATATGATAACCAATACAAACACCGAGACTGAGCCGTCTGAAGCCACACCGAGTCCGACAATCACGCCGGAAGCGACGCTAACCGAGACGCCGACTCCAACACCAGCGGTTCAACAAAACAACTGGCCGGCGCCGCTGCCGCCAGGCAATAACTGGCACACCACTGGATCTGGCCTTAACCCGAGTAGCATCACGCGCTCGGGTTCTGACTTTTCGAGGGGTTCTGATTCCGTAAGTAGATCAGCGCGGACGTATGAGAGGGACACTGACGACGGCTATGATAGATCGGATTCTGATCAATCGAGTGGGGAGATAATACCGAAGGATCTATTTTCTTTAAATAACGGAAGTATTGATATTCAAGAAAACGCCATTGTCATTACGGACGCGGACAAAGTGTATCTGAATAAGGAGTATACGCTTCCGAAGGGAACAAAACTGGAATTGAGAAACAGTACGCTTATCTTGAAGGCGGATCTGAATATTACGGATGAAAACGATTTAGTCGGCGACAGGTCGTCCGCGATTATCGAGGAGGGCGGCGTCCTGAATATCGGCTCGGGCGTTATTATAGCGCGCGGGCTGAGATCCTTTGTCACTCCGGACACATACTATTATGATACAAAGAGTGGGAAATGGAGGCCGCTTAAGTAATTTTGCCTTGGCGAAACGAGAGGGAGGGACAATTCGTCCCTCCCTTTTTAAGAATTGCTACGCCGCGGCGCGTCTTCCACGCGCGGCGTAATCAACGGCGTTCCTGAAGGCCGGAACCAGCAGGATGATCAGCGTCAGCACTATTTCCGGCAGTATGTAGGACATATTATACACAGCGGAGTATATGACCGGATTTTGATCCCCCGCGTATTCCGCGAAGAAGACAAACCCGGAAAGGAAACTCATGAACCAGCGCGCCAGCGCCGCAGCGATATACCCGACGCACAGCCCGTCAAACTTTATACCAGTTGAGGCCAAGGTGTTGTTTCGCAAGGTATTGCGGAAAAAACCCGAAATACCCAACACGCCGAAACCCAGCGGATAATCCAGCAGCAGTTGCATGGGGTGAATAATAAACGGATCGATAGTCATATCCAGCAGCCCTCTGGCGACGCCCGCCAAAATGCCCGACGCCGGGCCGAACCAATAGCCGACCAGCACAATAAACAACATGCTGAACGCTGTCACCGAACCGCCCTGCGGCATATGAATGATTTTAACATTCGAGAGGAGTACGGACAACGCGATACATACTGCCGAACAGGTTAACACCCGCGCGTTAAACTCCTTCTTCCGGTAAAAGATCCCCGCCATCATAATCAGCACAACGCAGCAGACGACGACGGTTACGCCGATACCGGCGGGCGACATGAAGAATTCCGAAAACCGTTCCACAGACATAAAAAAAACCTCCTATGATCCGCGGGAGGCCTCGCTTTCCTTCGCCGGCATTATCCGGAGCAGGTACAAAGGGTAACTCTCAGCCGGCCTTTCGTAAGCGCGGCACCCCTAGCGGTATTTTATTTAATATATCATAACGCGGTTATCAAGTCAACGCTGTTTCTCCGACGATTTTCATCTTGTCATTGGTAAACTATCTTTATCGTGATTTAATGAATGAGCAGTCATTGAACCTTGCTAGAAGTAAAGGAAAGAAAATCAGGAATGGAGACCTAGGAATGGCGTTTGATTTGCTGGAGGGTCTATGGTCGCTGGAAGGCGAGGAACACCCCTCGGCTTCCATAGACAAGGACAAATTCAAATGGACGTCCATGCTCCGGATTCCCGACTTTGTGACAGACGAAGTTTTCGAGAGGTTCAAAGAAAAACTCGCCGCCAAGAAACCGGAGCTTAATTTATCGGTTATCTGCCGTGAGAAATTCGCCGAGGGGTTTTGCGGGCAGATTACACATGTAGGTTCTTACGACGACGAACCGGAGACAATAGCCGCATTGGAGCGTTTCATTGAGGAAAGCGGGTATCGTACTGAAATAACGGGCATCAGGCGGCGCCACGAGATTTATCTCGGCGACCCCCGCAAGGTCTCGCCAGAAAAGCTGAAAACGATTATCCGGCATCCGATCGGGAAAGTGGGAAACAAGCGATGAACAGAATCAGCGTTATCGCCCTTGGCTTTCAATAGGGGGAAATCTCACTGATCATTTACCTCACCATTCGTTCTCTAAACAAAACACTCGTGAGTAGGGTAAAAAAGTGCCACGGTCTTTTCGATCAACGCCTGTTTCTTGTCTTTTTTAGGCTCTGTCAAAGGCAGTATAGAAAAACAAATTAAGTCCTCGTCCGTAAGCGGCTCATCGTTTTCAACTTTCCGGCGGAGGTCTTCGTACATGGCGCCACTGTCAAACTCGCTGAGAAAAACTTGCCGTGTTTCCAGCCGCATAGATCCAAGTTCCAATGTATTTGGGGCGCTATGTATGTCCGCCGTGTATCAACCAGCAGTAAACTGCTGTCTTCCAATTCAAAAAGATTATCCAGCCTAAATTCTTTTGCCAGAACCGTGGGTAATTCTATCGGCATGAAACTTTTAATTTTAGGCAGATCCACTCCAAGCGATTGAAAAGACTTACCTTGAAAATGCCTCGCCAGATGTTTCATCAAAATGTCTTTATTGGTGTATGATATATCTTTCGCCATGACGCTCTCCTCTTCATAAACAGTAACAAAATTATACCACGAGACGAAAGAGTTCTTAATACGATTAATCAGGAAAAACGCGGCTGTTATTCCCATGCCTTGCGTAACCAGCGTAGTTTTCCTCCGGATAGATTAACAAAACAGGCTCGCCGCTATTTTATTTCCATGCGTTATAAACTAACGCGTCCAGGAACTGATGTTCATGGACGCGTTAAGGCGCACAGCTTTTCGATACATTGTCAGGATCAAGCCAGCGTTACTTCTTTATCCAACCTTCCTTATTAACCTGCCGGGCGCGGGCTATGCTCAGCGCTTTTTCGGGCACGTCATCCGTAATGGTGGAGCCAGCGGCTATATACGCGCCTTCCTTTACGGTCACGGGGGCTATCAGGTTTGTGTTGCAGCCTATGAACGCGTTATCCTCAATGACGGTGCGGAATTTCTTTTTGCCGTCATAATTGACCGTAACCGTGCCGCAGCCGAAGTTAACGCCGCCGCCCACATCGGAGTCGCCGATGTAGGTCAGGTGTGAAGCCTTGGTTCCATCGCCTAACGTGGTGTTTTTGACCTCCACAAAATCCCCGACCTTGCAACGCGCTCCCACGCGCGAGTGGGGCCGCAGATACGCGAACGGCCCGACGGTGGTGTATTCGCCCACGGAAGAATCCAGAACCACGCTGTTGTCTATCTCGGCGAAATCGGATATATCCGAACCGATAATACGGGTATTGGGTCCGATAACGCAGTTTTCGCCGACGCGCGTGTTCTCCAGTATTACCCCCGGATATATGACCGTATCCGCCCCGATGGTAACATCATGGCTGATCCATGCGCTGCTTGGATCGATTATCGTTACTCCGTTCATCATATGTTTTTCGTTTATGCGTTTTTTCAAACCCTCGGCGGCCTGGAAAAGCTGCGCGCGGTTGTTTACGCCCACGAATTCGCCGGAATCGGGCGCAAGCAGTACGCCTGCCTTTAGGCCGTTAGACTGGATGATTTCCAGCGCGTCGGGCAGGTAATATTCCCCGGCGGCGTTGTGAGGCTCTATTAACGGCAGCGCGTCCAGCAGTGCCTTGCCGTTAAACATATATACCGATGTGTTGATCTCATTTACCAGTTCCTGGCCTTCCTCCAGATCCTTGTGTTCCACGATACGCAAAAACTGCCCGTCCGTGGCTGGACGGATAATCCTGCCGTAACCGAAGGGATTGTCAATACGCGCGGACACGACGGTTATCGCGTTGCCTTCCCTGGCGTGCGTTTCAGCCAGCTTTTGAAGGGTTTCTGCGGTGACCAGCGGGGTGTCGCCGCAAAGCACTAAAATATCCTCATCCTCATTCAGGAATTCACTCGCCATCGAAACCGCGTGGCCGGTGCCTTTCTGTTCCGCCTGATGAGCGAATTTTACGTCCATGGAAACAGAAGAGCGCAGTCGTTCCCCGCCATAGCCTGTTATCACGATAATCTCTTCTATCTTTGCCTCCCGCAGCGCGGACAGGACGGTGTTAAGCAGAGTGCGCCCTAAGATCTTATGCATGCACTTAGGCAAGTTGGATTTCATCCGCGTGCCGGATCCCGCGGCCAGTACGATTGCTTTCAATTTTATTCCCCCCAAAACATATAGTCAGTAATTATTTTGTCTTGTATAAATAAGTTATTCCCGTGACTCAAAGCCTGACACTATTGTATAAGCCCGCGATGTATCTTGTAAAGTGTTTTTTTTGACATATAACGCGCAGACAAGGCCGAGAGACTGGCGTATATATTGAGGATTCACCGAATAAACTTAAAGAGCGTGTGATGTTTGGGGAGAATGGAAAATGAGAAAATTTCTGGTTAACCTGCTGCTCAGCGCGGCGATGCTATATGTATTGGCGTGGATCTTTCCCGGCGTAAGCTTGAGCGGATTCGGTTCCGCGCTGATAGCCGCGCTTGTTTTGGGTTGCATTAACGCGTTTATAAAGCCCGTAATAAGCCTGCTGGCGCTGCCGCTTACAATTGTGACTCTGGGGCTGTTTTCGCTGGTTATAAACGCGCTGATGCTTTCGCTCGTCTCGTTCGTTGTGCCGGGGTTCCATATCAGCGGGTTTTTTACCGCTTTTTTCGCCGCGATTGTTTTAAGCCTGCTGAATTTACTCTTTTTAAAAGACAGAGAATGACAGAACGAAACCCCGGCTGATAGGTTCAGCCGGGGTTCTGTTCATTTAAAAGGTCACTCAATCTCGATTCTTCTCGCGGAAACCTGTTTATCCTGCTTTAGTACCGATACGGTCAGCACGCCGTTGTCCAGTTTCGCCTTGATGTCGTCCGGCTTGGCGTCCGCCAGGTAGATAGCGCGGCTCATTGAGAAGGCGCGCCGCTCGCGGTGCAGATAGTTCTTACGTGTCTCTTCCGTGTTTTCCTCGCGCTTAAGGGAGATAGTCAAGCGCCCGTCTTCCAAATCCAGGCTGATCTCCTCTTTTTTAGCGCCGGGCATTTCAGCCTCAATGATGTACTGTTTCTCGTCTTCCTGCACATCTAGCTTGAATGTGGAGCGATCGATGCTGCGGGGCGTAAAGAAATCGTCCAGCACATTATAGAAATCCTCGAAGCCGCTGTTCATGAGCTCTCTGCCGCGCCTGTTAAATGGAATTAACCCTGCCATATATAGCACCTCTTTATTAGATCTGGATTTGTTAGCACTCAATTAAGTTGAGTGCTAACAACTATATATGTACTACAGGATTTATTCTTTGTCAATAAGATTTTTACGATTCATTGATTAGAATTTTTTAATGGAATCATGGTCAGAGATTAATAGGAAAAGAAGAATATTCGTTAGCTTTATTATGTCCGATGTGAATACAGTGGATGCAAAAAATTACAAACCAATACCCCGTTTTTATCCATTTATCAGAACAGATCGATGGGTTATAGTTAAGTTCCGGATATCCTATCCGGAAAATAAAACGAGGGTAAACGCGGTGGTCATAAATGAAAGGCCGGACATCGCGCCGCGCCAAGACGGGGCGGTTCCCGAATGGAAAACATACGCGGATACGCGCGGAGTGAACAAAAACCAGGCAAAGCGCGATCTGGCGGCGTTAAAGCTAACAAACGGCATGTTGTCAGGTAAGGTAACGATAGAAGAACATATCCGCCCGAAGAAACCGGCCAAGGCAAACCGCAAAGGCGGCGGGACCCCCTACTGACGCGGAAAACGACGATATGATAGACCGCTTCATCAGTCCGCGCCGTTTTGGAAAGACACTGACCATGAGTATGCTTTCAGAGTTTTTTGATATAAGAAAAAAACGGCGTCATTTTTGAGGGATTGGAAATCTCCCGGCGTAAGGATATATGCGCTGAATGGATGAATCAATGGCCGGTATTGTTTGTAACGTTCAAGGACGTACAGGATTTGGATTTTTCAGACGCGTACGCCCAATTGGCTTATACGATTTCTGATTTATGTATGGAACACACATATTTGTTGGATAGCGATAGAGTGGATGATATTGACAAAGAACGCTTTCTTGAGCTGAATAAGGGATCGGCGTCAAAAGCGGCCGTGAAAAGCGGTTTGTTTTTGCTGACGCGCATGATGCGGCGGCATTACGGAAAAGCGGTTATATTATTAATTGACGAATACGATGTGCCATTGGCGAAAGCGAATGAACACGGCTACTACGATCCAATGTTGAACATAATGAGCGGACTGTTGAGCAAGGCGCTTAAGACGAATCCATTTATAAAGTTCAGTATTGTGACAGGCTGTTTGAAAATCGCTAAGGAGAGCATTTTTACAGGGACAAATAGCTTTGTGTCTAATTCTGTTTCTGAGGAACGCTACAGCGGCACCTTTGGTTTTACGGAAAAGGAGGTGCATGGTTAAAATATATAAAGAATGTCGATGAATTGGTTTCTTCGACGGGAGATTGGCAAGATATGCCTATCCAGATAAATGCTTCCCGCCAAGTTGTTATGAATATCAAGGGCTGTCTTCAAAATGGCGTGAGTTTTAATCAAGAAACTACCCTTGCCGGCAGAAGTATTATCTCAACCGTTAAACGGGCGAGAGCAAGGGGCTATATCGTTAATCTGAAATATGTTTTTGTCACTCAGGCTGAAATAGCGAAAGCGCGTGTCTTGGAACGGCTCAGACAAGGCGGGCATAGGGTTCCTGATGAATTGATAGAGCGGCGGTTCGGTAAATCACTGGAGAATTTAAAGTGAATAATCCCGTTTTGTGATTCAGTAGAGATTTTCAATAACTCTGATTCCCTGATCAGCGTTGTAATCATAAAAAATGGACAAATACTGTATTTGGATAAGAGCATGCCTTTATTTATTCTTAACGCGCTGCCAATATAAGCCAATCATTTCAAAATTGCGTAAAGGCATTAAATATGTTATTATATTATTACTTGCTTACGGACGGAGCGCGATAGAAAGGTAGTATGCCAATATTAAGGATTATCATTTTAAGCGAAAATTCTATATTCGTCACGGCGTTAAAGAATACTGGATTGTTGACCATTTTAAAGGGAAGATAACGATAGTTGCGCCAAACTCAACAAGGATTTATTCTTTTTCCGAGACTGTTTCTTCTGTTTTTTTCACGGATGTGTCTATTGACTTCACTGAATTATCTCGAATTTTAGAAAGCGGCGGCTAATTACGATATTATCTGTGGGGGTGTGCTATGCGCTGCAGAGTGTGCGGTATGGATATTCAAAACGCGAAGTATTGTTTCAGATGCGGTTGGATGGCGGGGTTAGTCGGGCTGAAGACCACAGAGTTAAAAGTTGGCAGGACTGTACGCGCGCCTGTGGAACTGGAATTTGAAAATCGTTTCGAGGGAAATCCCACCAACGCTGATGTCGAATTGGAGCTGATTATCCCGGAAGATTCAAAGGGGCTGGTTTCCT
>JAISZF010000249.1 GCA_031269415.1 Clostridiales bacterium | reverse complement strand
CTGTTAAGGTTTTTAATCCAGATATTCTCATTTTCAGGCAGCCTTTTCCCAACGATCACTTGAACCGGGAACATCTCGCCCTTGACGATAAACACGCCGGGCGATTTCTCCTCGACCTCACGTTTTACTTCCGCTTTCAGGTATTTCATCAATTCCCTCGGATACACGTCTCGTACCAGCGTCAGCGTGATATCTCTATATGAAACATTTACCTCTCGTTGGTATACGCAAGGATAGCTGAAAGCTCTCATATAATCCGACACCGTTAAACTGTCCTCCGGCGATTTGAATTCTATAATGTTACGACCTCGAAAAATCCCCGCGATTTCTTGACGCAGCACAGTGCCGGGAGGTTTCTTGATAACTATTACATCCGGCCTCAACGGTTCCACGTTTATTGGATGCTCCCGCTCAAACTCCAATTTGTCACGATCCTCGGCCAGCTCCATTTGTATCGCGTCATAGAAAGCCGAGTGCCAGTCGATTCGCGTTTCGCGCGCGGTTGTTTCTTTCGTGTCTATTTCGCCCGCCCCCCTCGTACTATGAAGATATTATAGCAATTTTTTATTTGTCCGGCAAGAAGAGACTTTGCGTATCGGCGCGGAACGCCTCGCGTAGGAATTGCCCGCGCTCAAAGCTACGTAAATTGAAAAGCGCCCTAAAATTGGGCGCTTTACGTATCGAGTCGCCGAACAGCGCGGACGCGTCATTCTATATCGACGATATTGACTTTCAGCCGATCTCGGAAGCGGTGGAGCCTGATTTGACGCTTACGCCCATTAAAGATGTCTACGAGGGCGATTTTTTAATCGGGAACGCAATTTCAGCCGAAGATTTAGACGGCGTAAGACTGGAAATGCTAAAACTTCATTTTAATGTCGTCACGGCGGGTAACGCCATGAAACCGGACGCTCTGGTTCAAAAATCCATTGATAACGGATTCCTTGTGCATGGTCATACGCTGGCCTGGCATCAGCAGTCGCCGGCATGGATGAATCAAACGACGAACGATAGCGGAGAAACCGTACCGTTGGATCGCGAAACCGCCCTGACAAACCTTATAACACACGCGGACACGGTTGTAAGGCATTTTACCGAGAAATTCGGCGAGAACATAATCTCTTGGGACGTAGTCAACGAGGCCATGAATGATAATCCACCAAACCCCGGCGACTGGCAGGCGTCACTGCGGCGTTCGCCCTGGTTTAACGCCATAGGACCGGATTATCTTGAAGAGGCGTTTTTAGCCGCCCGCGCGGCCAATCCTGATGTGAAACTGTATTATAACGACTATAACCTTGATAACCAAGCCAAAGCCGAGGCCGTTTAGAGAAGTTCATCTCTTTACTATTGAAATGAGGATACCGTTTCGCACCGTAACGCCAGTTAATGATCACAGTATACAAGCGGTACTCCAACCCCGGAACCAACGCCAACGGAGCAGCCCGTGCCGACTCTGACTCCGAGGCCGTCACGGCCCACTTATTCAGGCGGCTCAAGCAGCTCTGGCCCGCCGACGTACATTCCGCCGGAAAACGCGATAATTCCGGAGAATGGATTTACTGCGGTAATACCGGACCAATTCGCCGCTTCATGGAATGTGACACCCGCGTCAAAATTTGAGGCCCGGTTAAACCGCACCCCCAGTCCCGGGAAGGAAGTGGCGGACAGACTTGCCAAGATAGACGCCGCTAACACCGCTCTGCTGAAAGAACTCTACAAGGTCAGCCTTTATCTGAACGGCAGCGAAATGAATAAGGCTGTGTATCCATATTTATCAGTAAATGAATAAGAAAGCACGCGCCCGTTTTAAACGGGCGCTGTTTTCCGCGTTTGGAAAGAGCTAAAAAAATTATAAAAAACTCTTGCCATTATGGCGATAAACCGTTATAAAGTAATAGAGGTGAATCAATTGCAAATTAACGAACCGCTCGCCAAACGCGGCATTACACGCTATCGACTCGCAAAGAGAGCGGTATACCGCACTGAAACGCTCATAACGGACGCAATGAAAAACAGACCTGCCTTTGAAACTTTTAAAAGCAACGTATGTCACGCTCTCAAAGATATGGGTGATATTGAGTTTCTCATCGACCTTACCAAGTCCGACAGCATCTTTGGTTATATTGAAAAGCGTTGGTATCGGGAGGGGTTGTACCTGCTCGCTATTGCGGACTACCTAATAACAAATAAAACTTATAATGCACGTCCCCGAACTATTTAAGAAGCGGCGCGAGGAAATTTCAAAAGTGAGGTGTTTTGGTCCACAATAGACCGATTGGATTCGATGGATACACATGACGCCAATTATTGGATACAAAGGGAAGGGATCGTTTTATATGAAAAGTGAATGGCTTTCTTCCGCTGGGCGATTCACACGGGGGAATCAACACCCTTGACACCCGCCGATATCCATGTTAAACTATCCTCAATTCCACAACCGAACACGATGATAAGGATTAGTAAGCGTTTGAAGGGTTTCAGAGAGCCGTTGGCCGATGCGAAACGGTACCCGATAAACGCCGAACTCGCCTTTGAGTGGCTGACTGAAAACAGTAGGTTCAGCCGGAGGCTCACCGTTACAGGAGCAGGGTATATTGTACCCGGTAAAGTGTATTCCCTTGCGGAATAAATTAGAGTGGTACCGCGAAAGCAGCCCTTTCGTCTCTTATATGAGGCGAAAGGGCTTTTTTATTTGAGGAGGAGTTATATGAATTTTCAGCGTTATCGGCCGTTTCCCGGTATAAACCTGCCAAACCGCAAATGGCCGGGCAATGGTATTACAAAAGCCCCTATCTGGTGCAGTGTGGATCTGCGCGACGGCAACCAAGCTCTTGTTACGCCGATGAATTTGGCTCAAAAGCTGGATTTTTTTAAGTTTTTAACCGAAGTTGGATTTAAGGAAATAGAAATCGGTTTCCCTGCCGCGTCTGAAACAGAATACCGCTTTACCCGCGCTTTAATCGAGGGAAAACTCATTCCGGATGATGTGGTTATACAGGTATTGACGCAGTCCCGGGAGCATATTATCCGAAAGACATTCGAGGCGCTGGAGGGAGCTAAAAAAGCGGTGGTTCATCTCTATAACTCCACATCAGTGTTGCAGCGGGACGTGGTTTTCGCGAAAAGCAGGAAAGAGATCACTGAAATAGCTGTAAGCGGCGCTGAGCTTATAGACCGGCTCGCGGAGGAAAACGGGCGCGAGCGGTTTATCTTTGAATATTCCCCGGAGAGTTTTACCGGAACCGAATTGGATTACGCTCTGGAGATCTGCGGAGCGGTGCTGGATGTTTGGAAACCCTCGACGGAGCGTAAGGCTATTATTAACCTGCCGTCAACGGTTGAAATGTCCACGCCGAATATCTACGCCGACCAAATTGAGTATATGAGCGATCGGCTGGCGTATCGCGGCAGCGTATGGCTGAGCTTGCATACCCATAATGACCGGGGCACCGCGGTAGCGGCTTCCGAACTGGGGCTGATGGCGGGAGCGGAGCGCGTGGAGGGCACTCTGTTCGGAAACGGCGAACGCACGGGCAACGCCGATATAATGAATATGGCGCTTAATATGTATACGCAAGGTATAGATCCCGGATTGGATTTTTCTCATATCGACGATATGGCGGCACTATACGAACGATACACCGGCATGGCGGTACACCCGCGTCATCCCTACGCAGGCAGCCTGGTTTATACCGCGTTTTCCGGCTCGCATCAGGACGCTATAAATAAAGGCATGGCAAAGATGAAAGAACATCCCGACTACTGGGAAGTGCCTTATCTGCCCATCGACCCCAGAGACGTCGGGCGTTCCTACGATCCGATTATTCGCATTAACAGCCAGTCGGGCAAGGGTGGCGTCGCTTATGTGCTGGAACAGCAATACGGCATAATGCTCCCGAAATCCATGCGGCCGTATGTGGGCGCGACGGTGCAAAAATATACCGACGATATTGGTTCCGAGCTTCAGCCTGAGCAGATCTACGAATTATTCATGAAAGAATACGTGAACCTGGAATCGCCGATTAAACTGCTGCGATACAATGAAAAAACCAACGGCGAAACCTACGTGGAAGCGAAACTCACGGTAAACGGCGAAACTCGGGATATCGGCGGCACGGGCGGCGGTATTCTGGACGCGTTCTGCGGGGCATTGAGAAACGAATTGAATCTGGATTTTGAAATAATACAGTACAGCGAGCATTCACTGGAATACAGCTCACGCTCCCGCGCCATAACATACGTGGAGATAAGCGACGCCAGCGGCAGAAAACTGTTTGGCGCGGGCGTCAGCTCCAGTATCAGCAAGTCCTCGCTGCGCGCAGTTATAAGCGCTGTAAACAAAATTATATAACAATCACTCCCCTATAATACTCATGGTTTCTGCCATGGGTATTTTTTTGACGTTCACAGGCGAGATAATACATATCCGTCGATTGAATATCCTTATTCAGCATAATTATTCCCGCCTCATCCAAAACCTCCGCGTCTCTTCGCAAGTTTACTATTACAGGCAATGAGGCGCGTCGCGTCAGTTCGCCCAACAGGCCGGCGGCGTCTTTCCTGAACCCCAGCACGCGGATATAGCGGGGGCCTCCGGTTTGATTAAACATCTCAAACGTATCGCGCCGTATATCCAGCAGCAGGTGAGCCGCCGCGCGTTTCAGCCGTGTATAGGCGTAGCGTTTGGTCTTTACGGCGCCCAAAAGGCCGGTCGATGAATCGTACAGGCCGCAGAGTTTCAGCATTCGTTCCGCAACGCCGTCATTCATGTCCAGAATGGATTTTATCTCGCCGGGCGGCTTGGTTCTGAGAAGGTAGAGCAGCGCGCCGTCCAGCCGGCTGATGTCGGCGGAGCCGTATTGGCTTAAATACTTGAGTAGCGAAAAAAAAGCGTTCTCCGGCACGCGATCCGCAAGCGCGGGATAATCCCTGGCCATAATAAGGGCCCGCAGCGCGGAGGCGGTTTCATGATAACCGGAGCCTGATCGTTTAATGACGACCGGAATAAGCGCGGATTTGGTCTGTTCCAATGTTTTCAAATACTCAATCGCCAAAATCTGATTAGGTTGGCTGATAAAATCATGACTTATGCGCAAAATACTAGCAAGAGACTGTTCTCGCGCCGTAAAATAAGGCATGCCCTCAGCCATGAGCTTGCGGGTCCGATCAACAACGGCTTCGTTGTGTTCATTCAAAGCGGCCGCCGTCAGCCGCAGCCGTTCGAGATCCCCACTCTCCGCGCCGAAAGAGATATGCGTGATCACCCCCGACGCGTTCATCAGTTTGACCGCCGCCGCCGCGAAATACTCGGCGCTGGAAACGGCGTAATATACGGGTAACTCGGCTACAAGATCGGCTCCGTTTTCGAGAGCTATACGTGTACGTGTAAATTTGTCGCAGATTGCGATTTCGCCGCGTTGTGTAAAGCCGCCGCTCATAATCACAATCATCTTTGAGTCGGGGACAGCCAGTTTTGAAGCGTTAATATGGTACAAATGGCCGTTATGATACGGATTGTATTCGGCGGTTATTCCTATAACAGGCATCGTCTTCACCATTGGTATTTTATACCATGCATTTATAAAGCGCAAGAAAAATAGAATTTTTCTGAATTATACAAGATAATATAAAGTTAAACGCTGTTGCGGATAGAAATATATTATGGTATACTGTTCGACAATATAATGGTAATAAGAACTTAATACGCCTCATTGTTTATTAGGTGGTGGTTCATTGAAGGAGATTACTGACGCGGAATTTGAACGAATTAGGGGGTTTATCAAACAAAAATTAGGAATCAACCTAAGTAGTGAAAAAAAATCCCTTATTCATTCACGATTAGGAGCAACAATTCAAGAAAAGGGATTCGATAATTTTTCGCAGTATTTCGATTATTTAATGCAAAATAAATCAAAAAACGCGATGATTCAATTTGTGGATAAGGTAACCACTAATCATACCTATTTCATGCGTGAAACAGATCATTTCGATTATTTTCGTGATAAAGTTCTGCCGTATATCTATGAAAATCATTCGCGAAACAGTGATCTCAGGCTTTGGTGCGCCGGATGCTCTTCCGGGGAGGAATCATATACGCTGCAGATGATTATACAGGATTTTTTTAAGGATAAGTCCGTTAGGTGGGACACACAGATATTGGCGACCGATATATCCTCCGCTGTATTGGAAAAGGCCGCGCGGGGCGTATATACGTCGGAGAGTTTGGAAAATTTACCAAAACGTTGGATCAACGACTATTTCCAAGCATTTGACAGTGAACACAGTGTAATTCGAAAGGAAATTAAAAAACTTGTGATATACCGCAAATATAACCTTATGGAAGAGAAGTTTCCCTTTAAAAAACTCTTTCAGACAATCTTCTGCCGCAATGTAATGATATATTTTGACTCAGCCACCAGGGATAAACTCGTAAATAAATTCTATGACGCGACCGTAACAGGCGGTTTTTTGTTCATCGGCCATTCTGAGTCGCTTAATCATATGACTACCAAATACAAGTATATAAAACCAGCGGTTTACCGCAAAGTATAGCAGAGGTGATAACAGGGTGGCTGATTTTGACAGAGATTCAATGTCGGAAATGTTTACTTTTGAAATGGCTCAGCTTATTGAACAGCTTGAGCAGAATATTATTCAAAGCGAATCCGGATATTCCACGGCTCAAATCAATGAAATCTTCCGTATAGTGCATACCATAAAGGGTTCCGCCGCTATGATGATGTACGACAGCATCTCGACGGCAGCGCATTCCATGGAAGATTTATTCTACTATCTGCGTGAGGAAAGCCCGCGGAATGTGGATTATCACAAACTTACTGATCTTTTGCTGGCAGGCATGGATTTTATCAAAGAAGAGTTAAGTAAAGTGGAAAACGGCGTTGCCGCCGACGGCGACGGCTCTTCAATTATTGCCTCGATAAAACGGTTTTTGGAGGTAATAAAAGGCGGTACGCCGGAAGCGGGGCAGTCTGTTCCGGATTCCTCCGGAAATGAGGAAACCTCGCGGACAGCCCCAAAGTACAAAGCGGTGGTATTCTTTGAGGAAGGCTCTGAAATGGAGAATATCAGGGCTTATAACCTTGTACACAATCTGGAGAACGCTGTCAGCGATATAACTCACATACCTGAAGATATATTAGACGAGGATTCTGTCATACCCATCCGTAAATCCGGGTTTACGATCAGATTCGAGAGTGACAGGCCCGTCGCGGAGATTGAGAATATTATCAACCAGACGATTTATCTGAAGAGCTTTACCCTTAAAGAGATCGATGACGGCGAGGAGGAGCCGTTAAGGACAGTCAGGATACGCGTCCGGTTTTCTCCGGAAAGCGAAATGGAGAATATCCGCGCTTACGCTCTCGTGGTGAGGCTGCGTGAAAACTTTGAGGAAGTGGTGTGTCAGCCCGAGGATTTAGTGTGTGAGGCCGCGGTGGACCTGGTGCGCGTCAATGGTTTGGAATTGACCATCTCTACGGTAAAACCATTTGACGATATTCGGAATATTCTGGAATCTACGCCCTATGTCCGTGAAGTGGCAATAGAAGAAGATTTAACGGAGGCGGACAGTCCCATAGCGGCGGACGAGCCTTTGAAACAGGAAACCGATACGGAAGCTGAACCAACTCTGTCGGCCCAATCGGCTGCCCAACCGCCGAAGATTGAGCCTCCGGCGGCCAAGAAGCCCGATGATTCCGCCGTTAAAAAATCCTCCGCGCCCGCAGTGATAAGCGTGAACGTCAGCAAATTGGATCAATTGCTGAATCTGATGGGTGAACTGGTTATATCCGAGGCAATGGTGACACAGAACCCGGAGCTGGAAAATTTGGAACTGGAAAGCTTCCATAAGGAGGCCCGACAGCTCAGGAAGATCATTAAGGATCTGCAGGAAACCGTTATGAGTATGCGTATGGTGCCGCTGTCTACCACGTTCTTTAAGATGCACCGGATTGTGCGGGATATGTGCCGGCAATTGGAAAAGGATGTTTTGCTGGAGGTTATCGGCGAAGAAACCGAGGTTGATAAGAATATTATCGAACATATTTCCGATCCTTTGATGCACATCATCCGCAATTCTGTTGATCATGGTATTGAGATGCCGGATGTCCGGCGGTCTCTTGGCAAAAATGAAAAGGGTACTGTTACCTTGGAGGCGAAAAATTCCGGCGGAGACGTTTTGATCATAATCAAAGACGACGGCGCCGGGCTCGATCGGGATAGGATACTTCAAAAAGCAAAATCAAACGGTCTGCTCAAGAAAAGCGAATCGGAGTATACCGATAAAGAGATTCAGCAGTTTATATTCCTGCCGGGCTTCTCAACCAACGAAAAAGTAACCTCATATTCGGGGCGCGGCGTTGGAATGGATGTCGTATCGACCAATCTGGAGGCGGTCGGCGGCTCGGTGCTGGTTGATTCCATACCGGGCGAAGGGAGTGTCTTTACCTTGAAGATCCCGCTGACTCTGGCGATCATCGACGGCATGACCGTTAAGATGGGCGGCGCGAAGTATACAATCCCAATCGTATCGATTAAGCAGAGCTTTAAGGCGGACTCTAAGGATATTTTTACGGATCCGGACGGCAATGAAATGATCTCAATACGCGGCGAAATATATAATGTAGTGCGTCTGTATGAATTATTCGGCGCCGACACGGCTGTTAAGGATATCGGGGACGGTATTCTTATCATGCTTGAGAACGGTGATCAAGCTATATGTATGCTTGCGGACGAGTTGGTCGGCGAGCAGCAGGTGGTTGTAAAATCCATTCCCAAGTTCTTTAAAAAGACACGCGGAATCAGCGGCTGCACATTGTTAGGCAACGGCGAGATCAGCCTAATCATTGATGTGGCGGGATTGTTTGACAAATGATAATAACAGGAGGGGAAAATGGCTGAGCAGGCGGAAACCGAGGCGGTGGGCGGAGTCGACACAACAAAAGACCGTTTTATGACATTCTATATAGACACGGAAGAATATGGCCTGGAAATTTCGGCTGTTAAAGAGATCATTGAGATGGTTCCGATAACGCGCATACCGGACTCGCCGGAATACGTTAAGGGCATAATCAACCTGCGCGGGGATATCATAGGCGTTCTGGATGTACGTAAACGTTTTTCCAAAAATCCTAAAGCGTATGACGAGCAGACTTGCATTATTGTGGTGGAATACGGCGAATTCACACTCGGCCTGATTGTGGACAGCGTCAACGAGGTAATGACCATTGAGGAAGCGAATATCTCCGTGCCCCCCAACGCGAAACTCAATCACTATAATCAGTATATAAGAAATATCGGTCAGGTTGAGCATGGGGTAGTGCTGCTTCTGGATTTGGATAAGCTGCTTCAGCAGGACGGACTGTAGGGTTCTTTGCGGATGCCGGAGGTTTGGCTCTGAACAAATCAGTCGGAAACCGGAGCTGAAATATAAAGTAATTAGATAAAGGCGCTGTTAAAACTCAGCGCCTTTTCTAAATCAATTAATCTCATTTCCACCGATTATTTCGCCAAGTGTACCATCAGATTTTAATTCCTGATACGTATTATTGCCATAATCAATGTAAACCCTACCGCCTTTCCCGAACACAACGCCCTGGCTTTCAGCGGGGATTACTACAAAAGGTACCTCTATCCTCGTCCAAGTTCACCTGAGGATGAGTCATTTGGATCTGGAAAATCAGCCGCTCTTAAGCTATAACTATATCCTACAGTTTCCATAAGCGCCTGTTCGTCATCCGTCCAACCGCCTTGCGACACGTCCCCGAACCTTTCGTAATTGTCCTTTACCCCATCGCTGTCAACCGTGCCGTCATTCGTAGCCATCTGCGCTTCCACATTGACGCCATAGTAGTAATATAAATATTTTGCGTGTTTTTTCGCGCCACTACTTCACCAGATTCCGACCCGATTACACGGGGGATATGTTAATCACATCCGAACAAATGATTCTTGACTTTTATTATAACAATGATATAATCTGTTCATGTTTGTGAAGAATCATTGAGGTGGTAAAATGCCCTTTGAAAGTTTAACGGAGAAACTTCAAAACGTGTTTAAACTGTTGCGCGGAAAGGGCAAACTGACTGAGAAAGACATTAAGGAGGCTATGCGTGAGGTTAAGCTGGCTTTACTGGAAGCCGATGTCAATTTCAAGATAGTCAAAAGCTTTATCCAGACGGTAACAGACAAATCTATCGGCGCGTCCGTGCTGGAGAGCGTCACGCCGGGGCAGCAGGTTATAAAGATTGTTCACGACGAACTGGTCAGCCTGCTCGGCTCCGGCCAGAGTATGCTTACGTTTTCGTCCAAGCCTCCGACCGTGTATATGTTGGTCGGGCTGAACGGCGCGGGCAAAACGACGACGACCGGAAAACTCGGCGCGGTTCTGCGTAAACAGGGCAGACGGCCATTGCTCGCAGCGTGTGACGTTTACCGGCCGGCGGCTGTCAAGCAGCTTCGTGTGCTGGGGGCGAGTATTGATATACCTGTCTACGCTGCGGAAGACAGTTCCTCTCCGGAGCGGATCGCCGCGCAAGCTGTCGGGTATGCCTCCGAAAACCATCATGATATTGTAATTCTGGATACGGCGGGGCGCTTTCACGTCAATGACGAATTAATGGACGAACTGCTCAGGATGAAAAAATTGATCCGCCCGCAAGAGATACTGCTTGTTGTGGACGCCATGACCGGTCAGGACGCCGTTACCGTAGCGGAGACTTTTAACAATAAACTTGGCATCGACGGCATCATCATGACTAAGCTCGACAGCGACACGCGCGGCGGCGCGGCCCTTTCCGTCCGTTCCGTCACGGGAAAGCCGGTTAAATACGCCGCTATGGGTGAAAAGATTGGGGATTTGGAGGCTTTCCACCCCGACCGGATGGCCGAGCGTATCTTAGGCATGGGCGACGTATTATCCCTGGTTGAAAAGGCTCAACAGGTCTTTGATGAAAAGGAAGCCCACGCCCTGGAAAAGAAATTCCGTGAGAATGACTTCAATCTTGAGGATTTCCTGAATCAAATGAAGCAGATAAGGAAAATGGGCCCCATAAATAACCTGATTGGTATGATTCCTGGCCTCAGCCGGTTAAATACGGATGATCTGGAAGTGGACGACGGCATATTTACGCATATGGAGGCCATCATCAATTCAATGACAATA